>CAZDMM010000095.1:2995-14927 GCA_964505845.1 uncultured Caldilineaceae bacterium | reverse complement strand
CCTGCGCCTGTACCACCTGGGCAGCGAGAGCCTGTGGTATGATGAACTGCTGCAGCTTGATATTGCCCAGGGCAATCCGCCCGGACAGGGCGGCCTGGCTTCCATTTTTCCTCGTTTACGCGGCCACGCTGCTGTGCCTTTAGACTATGTAATTTTATATTTCTGGATCGGTTTAGGCCGAGGTGAAGCCTGGGTGCGGCTGCCGGCTGTAGCGGCCGGCACGCTGACGCTGGCGGTATTTTACCAATTGGGCCGGAGTTTGCTCGGCCGGGTTGAAGGGTTGTTGCTGCTAGTTTTGCTGGCTTTGTCGCCTTTTCACTTGCGCTACAGCCAGGAGGCGCGCCCGTACGCCCTAGTAGTGTTAGGGGTCAGCCTGGCAGTGTACGGCTTCTGGCGGCTGCGGCAAACCCACCGGCGGCGCTATTTTATCCTTTTACAGCTTGGCGTTTTGATTTTTGCGCTGGCCCACTTTTTTGCCTGGGCGGTTTTTGTCGCTCTCTTTGTTTTTAGTCTCATTGATTTTATTTTTACCTCCTCCCACCGGCGCGGCATAAAAACCCTGACCTTACTCTTAACCACCCTGGCCTTACCCATGATGATATTGTTAGGCTCCGGTTGGGGCAGTTTATTTTATACCATTAAAGGCTTTGGCGAGGCGCTCATCGAACCCGCTAAATTTACCCTTCAGCCCGAACAAAAACCGGATGGAGGGCCGGGGCCGGAATTAACGCCGGCCTTTGTCCAGTTTGAAATATTAGCCCCTTTAAGCGGCAGCGCCGCCGAGATGCCGCTGTGGTTGTTTAACGGCCTGGCCGTTTTGGGGCTGGTTTATTTGCTGGCGCAGCAGCGCTATAAGCTGGCCCTGTGGCTGCTGCTGTGGTTGGTTTTGCCGGTGGCCGGTGTGCTGTCCTTTCTGGTCTACCGTGGGGCCTTTTTTGCCTCACGCTACATCATCTTTACCTTGCCTGCTTACCTCAGCCTGGTTGCCGCCGGTATGCTGGCCCTGCCGCGTTGGCTCAAATGCGCTCAACCACGCTGGCTGGGTGTGTTCTTTTTCGGGCTGTTGAGCCTGGCCGTAAGCGTCAACCTGGCCGAATCGTTGTACCAATTTTACCATACCCGGCATAAGGAAAACTGGCGGCTTACCGGTGAGTTTATCCATAAAAACATTCAGCCTGGAGATGCAGTGATTGCCATGCGGGCTGAACCGGCCATCAATTGGTATTACCCCCGCGCCTGGGCCGCTCCCAATTATTTTTGGAGCCTGGCCGAAATCAAAGAAACCGCAGCGCAGGCCAGGCGCAGTTGGGTTATCCTGAGTCTCTTTTCCGCGCCGGTTGATGGGCCGGTGAAACTCTGGCTGCATGAGCAAGGCGCAGTCAAATTTCAATTAGACCCGGATATTACGGTCTATTATGTTGGAACCGGCGCTACCCCAGACCAGTTACTGACCGAAGCCCAAGAGTTTGCCCTGCCGGTAGACCATGCCCTGTACGCCAGCCTGGGTCAACAGAACCGCGCCCGGCCCGGTGTGGCTCGCCGGTATTATCAATTGGAGCTCCAGTACGCCCCTGACGACAGCACCCGCGCCAAATATCAAGCCGATTTAGCCGCCCTTCCGCAATGAAAAATAAGAATTTAGAAACAGGAAATCAGAAATACGTGTCAGGTGTCACGCCCCACGCACCAGACACTACGCTTCACCTCATAATCAAGCTAACAACATTGATTCTTGTTGCCCTCGGTTTTGGGCTGCGCCTGTACGCCCTGGGCAGCGAGAGTTTGTGGTATGATGAACTGCTGCAATTGGATATTGCCCAGGGCCCGCTCGGCTCAATTTTGCCGCAGTTGCCCCGGCATACGGCCGTTCCGCTGGATTATCTTATCTCCCACTTTTGGATTTTGCTGGGCCGCAGCGAAACCTGGGTACGGCTGCCGGCCGTTGTGATTGGGACGCTCACCCTGCCGTTGGCTTATCAATTGGGCCGCGCTCTCTTTGGCCGGTGGGAGGGCTTGCTGTTGATGACGCTGCTGGCTCTGTCGCCCTTTCACATCCGTTACAGCCAGGAGGTGCGCCCTTACGCCTTAATGATGATGGGGGTCGTGCTGGCTGTTTACGGCTATTGGCGGCTGCGGGCCGGCGGGCAGCGGCGTTACCTTGTCCCCTTGCAGCTTGGGGTTTTGATCCTCGCCTTAAGCCATCTTTTTGCCCTGACCATTTTTGGCCCCCTGCTTATTGTGGCCGGGGTTGATGGGCTGCTTGGTCGCCGGTTCCACTCCTGGCCGGCCTTGGTGGGGACAGGGGTAGTGGCGCTGGCCTTTTTGCTGGCCCTGGGGTATGGCTCGGCCCTCTATTACTCTGGCGCCGCATTTGGCAAAGCGGTGGCCGAACCGGAAAAGTTCACCGCTGCCGCCGCCGAAAAACCCAACAAAGGCGACGGCCCGGAGGTAAACCTGTTTTTTCTGCAAACGCAAATCCTCGGCCCGCTGGGGGCCGGCGACTCGGAACCGGCGTTATGGCTGGTCAACGGGCTGGTGGGCCTGGGCCTCTTTTATTTGCTAGTCCAAAAAAAGTATCACCTCAGTTGGCTGCTGGGGCTGTGGCTGGTTGCGCCGGTCACGGTGATTGTGGCTTTTTTGGTCTACCGGGGAACCTTTTTTGCCCCGCGCTACATCCTGTTTGTGCTGCCGGCCTACCTGGCCCTCTTGAGCTGTGGTTTGTTGGCCCTGCCGCGCTGGCTCAGATGCGCCGACCCCAGGTGGGTTTCTGGGGGGGCTTTGGTGGTATTGGGAGGGCTGGTTTTGATCGCTTTTGCCGGCCAGTTGGGGCAGCTTTACTTTGAGCAAAAAAATGAGGATTGGCGGCTGGTCGGCCAATTTTTAGCTAAAAACGCTCAACCCGGCGACGCCGTCATCGCGGTTAACGCCGAGTCAACCCTGAACTGGTACTATCCTCCGGCGGCTGCGCCGGTAGATACCTTTGATAAGCTGGCCGCTATCCAGGCGCGCGTAGCCCGGGCCCGGCGGAGTTGGGTGATTGTGAGCATTTTTTCTAACTACCTGGGCGAAGAGGTCTTGAAAATTCGGGCCTGGCTCAGCGAGCAGGAAGCGATTCGATTGGCCTTTGACCCGGTGATTGACGTTTATTATCTCGGCCCCACTGCCAACCCGCCCCAGTTGCTCAAAGAACTACAGGGCATGGCTCTGCCGGTGAACCATGCCCTTTACGCCAGCCTGGCCCGCGAGAACCGCCGCGACCCGGCCGTAGCCCGGCGCTATTACGAGCTTGCTATCGAGTATGCGCCGGACGAGGCCACCCGCGCCCAGTACCAGGCCGCGCTGGCCGCTCTAAAATAAAGGGGCGAAGACCCACGCGTCGCCTTCACCCCTTGTCCTTAACTTAAATGCCGACTACGCCGGGCTTATTTGCCCCAGGCAAGGCTGCGTTCATCCACAAAGTTGTATTGCAGGGTAATCCCGGCCAGCGTACCGGGCGCAAACAACGGGCGCTGATTGCTGCCGTCGGCGTGCATGGCCCAAATCTCCCACTGCCCGCTGCGGTTGGAGAGAAAGGCAAGCTGCGAGCCGTCGGGCGACCAGGTGGGCGCTACGTTACTGCCGGTGGTGGCCAGTTGAGTCCGCGCCCCGGTAGCCAGATCAATCACATCAATGGCCCACTGGTCGTTAGCTCCCTTGTGGGCCACGGCCAGGCGGGTTCCATCGGGTGAAAAAGCCGGGGTGTGGTCCAAATTGCCCTCCACCAGGTTTGAGCGGGTATCCTGGTTTACATCAAGCTGCACCAGGCTGACATCGCCCGAATACACGATTCGCCAGGGATTACGCGGATCCCAGGCCGGGCCAAAGCTGCTGTAATCACTGGCTAAATCCTGGAACTGGCCGGTAGCGACATCAACCTTGCGCAACTGCCAGGCCGGTTTGGCCGGCAGCGAGTAGCAGTATTCATATTTCTTGTTCTTTTCAATCGTCTTTTTCTCGATATCGTAAGCATCAGACGGCAAATTGGCGTCTGCGGCCTTGTCTTTGCTGGAGATGGTACACTCGCGGGTCACATCCTGACGGCCCCCCCGCGGCATGGTAACGACCAGTTGGCTGCCATCGGGCGACCAGGCCGGAGACTTGGGTTGGCGGGCCGCATGCACCTGCCGCTCATTGGCGCCGTCGGCGTTGATCAGGTAGACCCCTTCGGTGGGGCCCCAGCGGGTAAAAGCTACCTGCTGCCCGTCAGGAGAAAGGGCCGGGTCCAGGCCGCCTTGCACCAGGCGTCGCAGGCCGCTGCCATCGGCATTGATCAGGTAGATGTCGCCGCCGCTGGTCGTCATAAAAACCAGCTTGCCGCCGCCGGGCGGGGTCGGAGCCGCTGCCGGCGCAGGGGCGGCCGAGGTTTGAACCACCGGCGCCGTATCCAGCGAGCCAATCACGCGGGTGTAGGCCGGCGCGCCCGATATCCAGCCGGTAGCGCCGTTAGCCAGCGCCACTTGCAGCCAGGTTTTGGCGGCGTTGATGCCCACTACATCAAACTTGTCGCCTGATTTAGCGACCATTTTGACGGTATAAATGACGCCAGGCCCCTCGCGCACGTTGAGGGCGGTTACAATAACTTCGGCCTGGGGTGCGGTTTGGGCTGCGGCCACCGCAGTCCCAATCAATATTGCCAGCAGCGCTGCTGCAAAGAGAGGTAAAATTTTTAAGTGACGCCAATTCATTGAGTAGACTCCTTACCTTTACGTATATTATTGCCTGGGAACAGCCCCGGCATATTACAATACGTTCAAAAGAGCCTAATTATTCCTGAAAATTAACAAGCTGTGGCAAAATAGTTCAGGGAAGCCGCGCCCGCAGGTCAACCGCCAGAGGTTGGAGGGTAGCAGGCAACAAAGCTATATCACCGACCAGGGCATAACCAACCTGCCCGCTGCGCCATAGAATAACTCCGTGCTGGCCGTTGTCGCCCATAAAAAAGCTTTGACCGGCCAACCGGATTTCATATTGGGGCGGAAAATCGTCCTCGTCCGGTGAAAAGAGGGTCAAGGAGAGACGCTGGCCATCGGTCCGCTCATACAGAATATGAACCGCCCGGCGCTCGTTCAGCTCGCCCAGGCGCGCCCCCACCAAATTCAAACCGGCGGGGGTAGGCGGGTTGACCGGGAAGGGCAGGCGGTTCTGGAACCAGGCGCTAATGGCCTCAGGCGGGCCGGTCACATCGAGGGCCGGGGTGTCTTCAAAATAAAGGGCGTGGCGATCAGCCAATTTAACAAAAGTGGTGGCCGGGCCGGGTCTGCCCGACCACCACACCACCCCACTCAAGATTGCCAACCAGGCCAGGGTGTAGAGCAAGCCTACCACCGGGCGAACAGGCCAGGGAGTTGACCACCAGGCCGGCAAGCGCCGCCAGGGCGAAGGGGCCGGCACGGCTGCCGCCGCCAAAGCGGCCTGGACATGGCGGCGCAGAGAAGCCGGAGCCGTTACCCGGTGCGCCCGCGCCTGCAAGTCCGTCCGAAATTGTCGCTCGGCAGACAGCGCCGCCGCCAGGTCGGGGTTGGCCCCCAGTTGAACTTCAAAGGCCCGGCGCTGTTCCTCCGGCAATTCGCCATCCAGGTAAGCGTGGGCTTGAGGAGGCAATAATTTCATAGGGAGTACCCCCTGGTTTTAGCATAAGCCAGCAGGCGTTGTCGTAACTTTTGGCGGCCTCGATGCAGCCGCGACATAACCGACCCCAACGGCCAGCCTAAAATTTGGGCAATATCCTGGTAGCTAAATTCTTCGACATCGGCCAGGAGCACGGCCAGGCGCATTTCGGTCGGCAGTTCGGCCAGGGCCTGGGTTACCTCGTCGTCCATCACGTGCTCAAACAGGTTTTGGTCAAACGGCTCGGCCGCCAGAGCCTCCACCCCGTCGTCGTCCAGGCCAATGACCGTTGGCTCGGCCCCGTGACGGCGATAATAGTCGGCGAGGGCGTTGCGGAGGATCGTAAAGACCCAGGGGCGGAAGTTGGCCTCGCCCCGGAAGGTTGGCTGCCCTCGAATGGCCTTGAGGGCCACTTCCTGGACCAGGTCTTCGGCCAGGGCCGGGTCGCCGGTAAGATAGCGGGCGGTACGATACAGGCCATCCAATTGGGCCAATAAAAGCTGGTTAAAATCGAACGAAGGGTTAGGACTCATCGAGACTCAACAATCCTGGCCGGCAAGTGGGTACGACAAAGCTGCTCACGTATCCCAACAGGTCGGTTTTGATATTATCACAGCCCCGGCGCAGTGACAAGTATCACCGGCAGGTGTATCCCAGGCTCCCAATCCTGATTCAAAAGCCTAACTTTTGATAGGGCACAAACCGGCCGACTCTTGCTATAGTGAGAGTATAAAATTTTGACTTTTTACTATGTCAAGAGAGGAGACAAAAATGGAAAACATTCAGAAAGACACCGCCGCCTGGCAGCTATTTGTATGGGTCAATTTTACGCTGGCGGTGATGGCGACAGGCTTTGGAGTGCTCTTTTTACCCATTGACTTCTGGTTCAAAGGCTACATGGCGATGGGCTTGCTCTTCACTATTGGCTCAACCTTTAGCCTGGCTAAAGCGATCCGAGATGAGCACGAAGCGAAGAAGCTTATCAATAAGATTGAACAAGCCAGAACCGAGAAGATACTCAAAGAATTGAATTAGAAAATCTATGACAACCCGTAAACGATACCTGGCCCTGGGAGTTTTGGGGATAGTGGCCCTGGCGCTCTCCTGGCTGGCCACTACCGACAACCTTGCCATCTGGCCGTACCGCAACACCCTACAGTATTACACCCTCACCCGCTGGTGGCAGTGGAGCGGCTATCCCCAGCCCGGCCAACCGGGGATGATACAAGGCATCGTGCGGGATGAGCAGGGCCAACCGGTCGCCGGGGCCTGGGTGCTGGCCTCTCGCTGGGACGGCACGGCTTACAGCGCCCGCAGCGGCAGCGACGGCCGCTATACCATCAGCAACGTTCCGGCGGGGCAGTACCGGCCCGTAGCCGGGGCGATTGGCTATGACGACGTGCTTTTGGCCGGGGCGTGGGGCTGGTTAACGGTCAATCCCGGCCAAAATGCGGCGGCTGACGTGACGTTGCCGCCCGCGCCGGCTCTCAGCGTGGCTCCGGGCACAAATCTGACCCTGAGCGAGCCGGCCACGGCCGCCTGTCCTGGCCCCATTGCCGCCAGCGCCCAGCGTCAAAAAATCAGCTTTGACAGCGCCGGCCGGCCCAGCCAACCGGCTTTCTACTACAGCCCCCTCACCACCACCACTGCCAGCCGGTGGCCTACCCTGCTGGCCGATTATCCCGGCCCGGCGGACTCGTGGGAGTGCGCCAGCCTGCCCCTGGCCGCCGCCGGTTACGCCGTAGTGGCGGTCGGCCCGGCTTACAGTTTGGAGTTAGAAAAGGATATTGACGAGCTGGAACGCTACGTTCAATTGATTCGGGCGGGGCAGTTTCCGGGCAGCGATGGTTCCAGGCTGGCGATTTTGGGCGGCAGCTACAGCGGCCTGCACGTGCAAAGGCTGCTGCAGCGGGATCCAACCCTTGAAGCCGCCGTTTTGCTCGGCCCGCCCAGCGATTTGTTTGACATGCGGCGGCGGCTGGAGGACCGCAGCTTTGTTCCGCCCTTTGGCCTGGATCAGGTCATGGTCGCCTTGGGCCTGCCCGACCGGGAGCCGCTGCGCTACTGGAAATATTCCGGGGCGTACCACATCCGGCCCGATTTGCCGCCGCTGCTCATCATGCACAGCCGCACCGACGAGGTGGTGCCCTACCAGCAGAGCGAATTATTTGCAAACAATTTAAATCAGGTGGGTCTCAAAGCGGAGGTTTATTTTTTTAACGGGGCCAGCCACTACCTGCTGGCCGAAGGAGGAGACAAAGACACCCTGGAGATTTACCGGCTGACCCTGGAGTTTTTGGCAAAACATCTGAGATGAGCCATTGATAGCAAAAACCTAAAAAGGGGGGTTCAATATCAACCGATGAATATCATCCGTAAACTTGGTTGGGGCTATGCGGCGTTGTTTCTATTTGTGGTTTTACTGGGCTATATTCCCGGGCTGACCAACGCGGCGGGGCAGTTGTTTGGGCTTTTCAGGCTTGATCTTTATGACGACGCGCTCCACCTCGGCTCTGGAATTTGGGCGGCGCTGGCGGCGTGGCGTTCTACTCGCGCCTCCATCTGGTACTTCAAGTTGTTTGGGATTTTATACGGCCTGGACGGGGTGGTGGGACTCTTGTTTGGGCAGGGTTATCTGGATGGGGGCATCTTCCTCTACGGCGTCGCCCCGCTCGACTGGGGTGCCAAGATTGCCGCCAACCTGCCTCATATTCTGATAGGGGGGATGGCGGTGCTGATTGGCTTTGTGTTGAGCCGGAAAGCGGCCACTCAAGCCTGACATGAAAAAAGCTGGGCAGATTATCGCAGCCGGTATCTTCATCTTGCTTTGTACTATCCTTATCCCGCTCCTGGGCGTCGCCGCCGAGTGCCGGCCTTTTGGCGGGGTTGGGCCAGAGCAGGCGGCCTCTAAAATTGAGCCTATTACTGCCGGCTTGAAGGGCTACGCCCGCCCGGAAGATCAAACCTATCTTACCCTGCCGGAGTGGTACATCGTGTACAGCGCCGATGAGTATGCCGCTTTTGTGGCTGATAACCCACCCAGCCGCTTTCCCTATTTTGGGGCCATTGGACAATATTGGCGCAGCTATTATGATGTCTGCGCCGTTACCCGTGATAAATACCCCTTCAATTCCGGCTACCACCTCACCCTGGCAGTGATCGGCTCCAGCTTTACCCTGGAGAATATCCTCAAAGGGCTGTATGAGAATACGGTAGGCCGGGCTACCGAGTGGTTGAGTTCCGGCGAGCTGAGCGAGGAGGATGCTTACGCGCGGGGCGTGGCTAGAGAGTACGGCGACTTTATCCACACCATTCCCTGGTACGAGTTTCCCTTTGCCGAAAAATTTAAGCGGCTGTGGCGTGAAACCGGCCTGTGGGGGGCCAACCCTGTCAGGAAATGGGAACGGAAAATGGCCCTGAGCCTGGAATATGGCGGCAAAGCCATCTATGCCTGGCTCATCAAACAAGGCGCCCAAACCGCTTATGGGCCGGAGGATTTGGAAATTCAAGCCTGGGTAGAGGGCCTTTCGGCTGAACTTTTGCAGCGCCAGCCCCGCCTCCGGGTGATTAAAGCCATTGATGAGCGCAGCGCCATCATCGCCCTTCCTCGCTACGAGGCATTTACCCAAATTGTGCCTGAGTTGGCCGGCCAGGGTCTCCACTTTGTTGAATTGGCCGGCAATGATGAAATCTTGCTGACGATCATCGCGCCCGAGGCCTGGAAGTATAATCTGCCGCAGGGTGAATTTTTGTTTGCCATGCCCATCCTCACCCAGCCCAAATTCAAAAGAGTGGCGGTGAAGGCGCCGGTATCCGCTCTGGACGCCATTTTAACCGATTTAGCCGGCCACGGCGTCAAAATTGAGCATCTTTACGATTACTAAAACGATCATGAAAAGAATCAAGACTATCCTCACCAAACAAGTTATAGTGATTGCCCTGGTGCTGCTATTGGGAATATCGGGGGTGGCGCGGAAAGTGTATCTTTTGGCGGCCGCTCCCACCGGCGAGAAGGATTGCCCTCCGCTCTTTCCCGCCCCGGCCGGCGACCTGGCAAAAGCAACCACCCTCAACCTGAACACCTCTGGCCTGGCCCTGCCCTGGGCGCAAAAAGGCGGGTACCTTAACGACGCCAGTTGTCTGGATAGAACCGCCGTCTACGGTATTGTGCAGGTGACAGATCTGGACGACCTCAAGAATGCGCTCATTTTTGCCAAAGAAAACGGCTTAAAGGTTTCTATCGCCGGGGTCAGGCACAGCATGGGCGGCCAGGCTTTTTACCAAAATGCCCTGGTACTGGATATGAGAAAATTTAACCGCATGTCGCTCGACGCCGAGCGTAAGGTTTTGACGGTGCAAAGCGGGGCTACCTGGCATGATATTCAGAATTTTCTGCATCCCACCTGGGCGGTAAAAGCCATGCAATCCACCGACATCTTTACCGTCGGCGGCTCTATCTCGGTCAACGCGCACGGCATGGATCACCAGGTGGGGGCCATCGGCCAAACCATCCAGGCCATGCGGGTGATGCTGCCCGACGGCTCCATTCAACGCGTCAGCCGCACCGAAAACCCTGAGCTTTTTCGTTTGGTTATTGGGGGTTACGGCCTTTTTGGCATCATTCTGGATGCCGACCTGGAAATCACCACCAACGCTGTCTACGAACCAGCCAGGACTATCATCAATTATCAAGATTTTCCCCAGGTTTTTAACCAGGAAATCGCCTCGAACCCGGATTATGGCTTGTTCTACGGCCATTTATCTACCGCGCCGCAATCATTTTTGCGGGAGATGATTCTCTACACCTACAAAGATACCCACCCGGTTGAGGCTAAAATTCCGCCCTTGACAGAAGTGACCAATGTGAAACTGCGCCGGCTGGTGCTCAATTTATCCAAACAAGGCTCAATCTTTATGGGGTTAAAATGGTGGGCCGAAAAGAATGTTGAACCCCTGCTTGAGGCCTGCCCGGTCAGCCGAAATCAGGCCATCCAGGAGGGAGAGGCCTGTTTGGTTTCAAGAAACAACCCGATGCATGATTCGGTCAAATATCTAAAAAATGACCTGCCCGATGATACCGATATTTTGCACGAGTATTTCATCCCCCGCACCAATTTTGTGCCCTTTATTGACGGGCTGCGGCAGGTTTTGCAGGATAACCAGGCCAATCTTCTCAACGCCTCGGTGCGGGTGGTGCATGCAGAAGACATCGCCTTAAATTATGCGCCCACCGAGATGTTTTCAATTGTTTTGTATCTCAACCAACAAACGGGTAGCGAGGGGAATGAACGGATGGGCCGGCTGACCAGGGAACTGATTGATTTAACTCTGGCTCAGGGGGGAAGATTCTTCTTGCCTTACCAGTTACATTATACCGGCGAGCAGCTTAAGCGCTCGTATCCAGAGATAGCAGCATTTTTTGAGGCCAAAAAACGGTACGACCCAGATTTGAGGCTGACCAATACCTTTTACGAAAAATACGCCAGCAGTTTTGAAACCCGGTAAAAAAAAAGGAACCGAGGACCCGGAGACCCTTAGTTCTCTCAGTTCCTCTAAATTTCTATCCGAACTCATTTAGACTTTTTATTTGCACCCACCTGTCAACGAATTTTGAACGAATAAACGAATTATCGCCCCATTCGTTTATTCGTTTCCTCATTCGTTGACAGAATTTCCACCACAATTGCAAAAGTTTAAATGAGTTCTCCTTCAGGCATCACCCAACAGGCATGGGATGGAAAGGAAACGGTCTGAGAGTCGCCCACGCGGGGCAGTTCCAGCTTGCGCTCGTTGAGGGCATCAAGGGTAACAATAGCATCGCCCAGGTTGATTTCAACCCGCACCAGCGACCCCAAAAACGTGACCGCCGCAACCTGGCCGGTCAGTTGATTTTCCCCGTCATGGCGACCAAAATGCAGCTCCTCCGGCCGCAGCATCACCCGCACTTTAGAGCCGTTTGCTGCCTCAATCTTGGTGGTAGTAGTAAGCTGCTGCCCATCGTGCGAGAGCACCCCCCTGGCGGCATCAACCACGGTGCAGTTCAGTTGGTTCAGCGTGCCCACAAATGAGGCCACAAACTGGGTGCGAGGGAAGTTGTAGATTTCAAAGGGGGTGCCAACCTGCTCAATTTTGCCGGCGCTCATCACCACAATTCGATCCGAGAGCGAAAGGGCCTCTTCCTGATCGTGGGTAACATAAATAGTAGTAATGCCCAATTCTTGCTGGATGCGCCGGATTTCGGTGCGCAGGTCTACCCTAATTTTGGCGTCCAGGGCCGAGAGTGGCT
>CAZDMM010000095.1:0-2985 GCA_964505845.1 uncultured Caldilineaceae bacterium | reverse complement strand
GCTCGTCCAACAGCAGCACCTGGGGTTGAATGGCCAGGGCGCGGGCCAGGGCAACCCGCTGCTGCTGTCCCCCGGAGAGCTGGTAAGGGTAGCGATTGCCGTAATTGGGCAGATGGATGAGGGCCAGCATTTCATCAACCCGCTTCTTGATTTCGGCAGTTGATTTTTTGGCAATTTTCAAGCCAAAGCCCACATTACCCGCCACCGTCATGTTAGGAAAGAGGGCATAAGATTGGAACACCATGCCCACATTGCGCCGGTTGGGGGAAGCAAAAGTTACGTCGCTATTATTTATTTTAATTGTACCGGAGGTTGGCTTTTCAAACCCGGCGATCATGCGCAGCGTGGTAGTTTTGCCGCAGCCACTCGGCCCCAAAAAGGAGATAAACTCCCCTTTTTCCACTTGCAGGTTAAAATTATCCACTGCCACAAAACTGTTAAAACTTTTTTGGATGTTACTCAGTTCGAGAAAAGCCATAATCCCCTCAAACGATTCACGATTTGCGATTTTGGATGTTGGTAATTACCAATAACCAATTACCAATAAGAAGACATCACTTCTGAGCAATTCCCTAATGAGTACCGGCCAACTGTTCCTGCCCTCGTCCGCCCCGTCCCACCAACTGGATGAGGCCAATGGAGGCCCACGTCAGGGCAAAGCTGATAATCGCCAGTGCTGCCGGTTCATAAGCTTTGTTCTCACCCAAAAGCGCCATATAAGGGCCAAAAGCTGGCCGGGCCAGAAAAGCCGCCAGAACAAACTCGCCCATGACAATAGCAAACGTCAGAAAAGCGCCGCTGAGCAACGCCACCCGCAGGTTAGGAAAGATGACATGCCATATAATCGTTGGCCAGCTTGCGCCCAGGCTCTGGGCCGCTTCGGTTAAGGTGCGGATGTCAATCGCGCGCAGCCCCGTATCAACGGCCCGATACATGTAGGGAAATGACAGCACCGCATAACCGGCAACCAGCAAAATATTCGTGGTAAAGGCGCTGCCGGTAAATAGAAATGGCGGGCGGCTGTAGACTCGGATCAGGCCAAAAACCAGCACAATCGCCGGGATCACAAAAGGCAGCAAACTCAGTAATTCTACCACCGGGCGGAGTTGGGGGAGACGTAATTGCACCCAATAGGCTGTAGGGACAATAATCAGCAGGCTAACGATAATCGTCAACACCGCCATCAAGGTTGAAAAACTAAAAGTTTCCCAGAACTTCGGGTCGTTAAAAACATTCTCGTAAGCCAAAAAGCTCAGAGTATCTCTTTTGGCCCGCAGTGAAAAAATAAATGTGCCCAGGAGGGGCAGCAGAAAGTAGATTGACCCCAGACTAATCCAAAACCAGGCCCATAGGCTGCCCCGTTTCATCGCAACCACCTTTCCGTCCAGCGCTGCAACACGGTATATCCGGTAATAGAAATTGCCATCACCACCACCATACCCAGCGCCAAGGCATGGCCCAGGCCAGGATTGTGCAACACATCGCCGCGAATCTGAGAGCCAATGACAATCGTGACCAGGTTGAGCAAACCTCCGGTTAGGGCGCGGGCCGTAGCGTAAGCCCCAAAGGCGTTGCCAAACAACAGGATCATAGTGGCCAGTAAAGAAGGCAGCAGAATAGGCAAAGCGACATAACGCCAATAGTGCCAGGAGGAGGCGCCCAGGCTGGCGGAGGCCTCCCGCCATTCCGGCTTTAGCCCGTCGAGCGCCGGGGCGATAATCAGGATCATCAACGGCAGTTGAAAGTACATGTAAGTTAAGCTCAAGCCCCAAAAGCTGTAAAGGTTAAAACCGAGATCGTAAAGGTTCAGATCAAAGAGGGATTTGAGCAAAGCGGTCACAAAACCAACTCGGCCCATCGTGGCAATAAAGGCAAAAGCCAACGGCACCCCGGCAAAATTAGAAGCCACGCCAGAAAAAGTCATCAGGGTAGAACGAATCTGCTTGGGCAGGCCGCCCAAAATAACGGCATAGGCCATGAGGAACCCCATCAGGCCACCGCCCAGGGCCGTTACTGCACTTATTTTAATACTGAGCCAATAGGCGTCCAGGATGAATGGTTGAAAGAGGCCCGTGATATTCGCCAGGGTCAAATTGCCATCTGCATCCAGAAAACTACCGGTAAGAAGCGAAGCGGCTGGCCAGATCATAAAGGCCAGGACAAAAATAAAAAACGGCGTTACGCCCAACCAGGCCCACGAAAATTCACGCGGTGCGTCTCGCCTCAAAGACACGTCATGACTCTTGGGGGTCGCAAGCTGTGACACGATGAATGGCGCCTTCTAAAATTAAGACCTCAAGGGATAAACCCTTGAGGTCTGAGATATTGAAAATTTACTTGGCTTTGACGTCTGCGTTTACCACGGCATCCCACTTTTCGGTAATGGTGGCTTTAGCCGCGTTGAGTTGCTCCAGGGTTGGGAACACGGCCTTGTCATACAGCTCCGCCGGAGGCAGCTTGGCAGCCAGATCGGCCGGGATGACGCCGCGCTTGGCCATGTCGCTGTAGCGAATGGGGTGCCCATAGCCGCTTAACCAAACCAATTGCCCTTCATCCGAGTACAGATACTCCATCCACAGTTTGGCGGCGTTAGGATGGGGAGCGTAGGCGCTGATAGCCTGCACGTAAACCCCAGCCAAAATGGCCGAAGGGGGAATAACAATTTCAATTTTGGGGTTGCCCGCCAGGGTATCCCGGTTAGCCAGGGCCAGGTAGTCCCATTCGAGGATGATGGGCGTTTCACCACTGGCCAGGGTGCCAGAGTTGGCGATAACCGGCACAAAGTTGCCGGCCCTGTTCAATTCGGCAAAGAATTCCAGGCCCGCTTGCGCCGCCGTGTTAAGGTCGCCGGTGCGAGACAGGCCGGCGGCATACACCGACTGGATCGCCTGGTTGGAGGTACGCGGATCACCCGCTAAAGCCACCTGGCCTTTGTATTCCGGTTTGAGCAGGTCTTCCCAATCCTGGGGCGTGTTGACAATGTCC
>CAZDMM010000094.1:0-14971 GCA_964505845.1 uncultured Caldilineaceae bacterium | reverse complement strand
GCCTGTGGGTCTGCCGCTGCTTCAACTGTGGCTTCCACCAACATTCCCCAAATCACCATCACGGCCACCGATTACGCCTTTGCGGCCCCGGCCAAGGTTGAAGCCGGCCTGGTTTCAATCAATTTGGTCAATGAAGGCAAAGAACCGCACCACGCCCAACTGGCCCGTCTTAATGATGGGGTGACGCTGGAGCAGTTCCAGGCCGCGCTGCAACAAAGCCCGGAAGCCGCTTTTCCGCTGGTTTCATTTACCGGCGGCCCCAGCGTGATTGATCCCGGCCGCAACCAGGAAGTTACCGTTAACCTGGCCCCTGGCCAATATGTTGTGCTGTGCTTTGTGGCCAGCCACGATGGCATGCCTCACCTGGCCAAAGGTATGATAGCGCCAATGGAAGTGGTTGAGAACACCAAGCAGGCCAGCCAGCCGGAAATCAAGGCCGACGCCACCGTTAAACTGTTAGACTTCTCCTTTGTGCTGCCCGGTGAAATCAAAGCCGGCCGGCAGGTGTGGCAGGTGGTCAATGAGGGCAAACAAGCTCACGAAATTACCATCATCAAGCTGGCCGATGGCAAAACGATGGAAGATGTGGCCGCCTTTATGGAAGCGCCCCACGGGACGCCTCCCTTTGAGGATGCCGGCGGCTTCCAGGCCATTGACCCCGGCAAGGCCGGCTGGGTAACCCTGGATTTGCAGCCCGGTAACTACGTCGCCCTGTGCCACGTCCCCGACCCCGCTTCTGGTCACGCTCATATGGAACTGGGCATGGTGATGCCGTTCAGCGTCAAATAACAAATAAATAATCTGATCAAACCGGAGGGCAGGTTATACCACCTGCCCTCTTTTGTTTTTGGCCGATGAGCATAGCCCACTATAGACCTCCAGGAAAGTTTTCGCTGGGATTTGGGGATAAAAAACAGGGTAAAAATCTCCTAATACCTGCACTTGCGTGCAGGCGCAAGTGTCCCCTAATCCCGGCCCAAAATGGCTGGAAAAAACTTTTCTGGGTAGCTATACAAAAAAATGGCTCTCTCATTTTTATTAGCTCCAACGTAGCGCCTTATAGACAAAGCAAATAAACATCATACAATTTTAGCTTAAACTCTGGTATTTTGGTCTTACTTTGCTTTGTGAAGGAAAACTCACCCTATACGTATAAAAGAGTGAAAAGTTCCCCCTGCCACAATGGAGCGAGCCATGGCTGTCACAATTGAAACCCAACTGGAAAATTATCTTTTACTCGAAGAAGTAAGCCAAAACAGCGTCCTCACCGTCTATCGAGGCCAGCGCAAAGCCGATGGAGCGGCAGTCATCATCAAAATCATTGCCCCGCTCTTTGCCGCCGACGAGTTTTTTGCCCGCCGGCTGCGCCAGGCCACCCGCCAAACGGCCAAATTAGAGCATCCTAACATTGTCCGCACCTATGAGGCCGAACAGGAAGGCAATCTGTTCTATTTGGTAGAAGATTTGGATTTAACGGGCGTCCGCTCTCTGGCCCAGGTTTTGGCCGCCGAAGGCTCTTTTTCGCTGCATCGGGCGCAGTTTATTACCCGCCAAATCGCCTCGGCCCTGGATTACGTCCACCAAAAATCGGTTACGCATGGCGACCTGGCGGCCCACCAGGTTTATCTGGGAGCCGATGACCTGGTTTTGATCACCAATTTTGGCCAGGCTCAAGCCATTTTTGGGGTGAATATGATGCGGCAGGGTTACGCCGCCAGTTCCCCGGAAACCATGGCTCCGGAGCGAGTGCATGGGCAAGGCCCCAGCCGCCATTCCGACCTGTATGCCCTGGGCATCTTGTGCTTCCAGATGCTGGCCGGCAAACCGCCCTTTACTGGCTCGCCGGCGGCGGTGCTGCATGCCCAGGCTTACAAACAAGTCCGCCCGCTGTATTTGCTTAACCCCGGCATCCCCATGGCCGTAAGCGAGGTGGTCGAGCGTATGCTCTCCAAAGGGCTGGAACTGCGTTACAACACCGGGGCCGAGTTTGCCCGCGCCCTCTCGGTAGCCTGTGAGAACGCTAAAAAAGCCCACCACCGGCCCATGCCCTACCAGGAAAAACATTACACCCCCGTCTCACCCAAAATGTCGGCCATCATAGCCCTGACGGTAGCCCTGCTGGCCGTCATCCTGGTTTATGCCGGTTACCGCTTGGGAGTGCGCAGCCAGCCACCCGTCGTAGTGAGCCTGCCGGCCACGCCGGCCGCCTTGCTATCTGAAAGCAGCTTGCTGCCGACCCCCACCTCCCCGGCTGCGCCCCAGGCAGCGACGCCCTCGCCCCAAAGCTCGTTGGGCGACTCGCTGCTGCCTCCGGCTGCTCAAGCAGCCGTTCCCGGTGAAAACGCGCGAGACTCCGACACCTTATTGCCCCGGCTGACGCCCTCACCCACCCCTTCGCCGACGCCCCTGCCGGTCACGCCTACCCCCACCCAAACTCCGGCCCTGCCGGCCCAGGCCCCGGCGGCTCAACCGGCGGCGGTAAAGATTGCGGCGGCGCAGCCGTTCATTCCTGCCGGCCAGGCAATGCTGGTTTTTACCAACCCTACCGGCCACGATTTGATTGTAGATTTGACCGGCCCGACCAACGCTTCCCAGTTAGTCCCGCCCGACCAGCAGCACGAGTTTATCCTGGCTCCCGGCCATTACCAAATGAATCTCCACACCCCCACCGGGCAGCATTTGGCCTCGCGCACCCTGGAGTTTGACCTGCTGGCCGGTCAAGCCACACCCAAGGATTATTACACCGATTACGACGCCCAGGCCCAGTTGGTTAAGAATTAGCCACCAAACAAAAAATCACTCCCTGGGAAGGGAGTGATTGGAATTCTTATGACGTTAGCCCAGTCAAAAACAATTACTTAACTTTTACATCTAGGGTTGGGGTCTTGTTGACCAATTTGGCTGTCGCTACGACCTCAACGCCGGCCGGAATTGGAGCTGGCCCAAAAGACATGATGGCGCTGCTAAGTGGGGCGTTGGCCAGAGTCACGTCAATCTTATAAGTGCCGGCGGGTAAGTGAGCTTCTTTCTTCTGGCCGAATTTAAAGTCTTCAAAAACGAGACTACCGTTTACATAGACATCCACCGGCAATTCTTTGGGCAAAGCTTTAGGATTGCCGACCAAGATGGCGCCGGCGCTGTTGCCATTAATTTGATGTTTCACAGTAATGTGGAAATTACTATTGGCGGTTGCGCCCGGCGTTAGCACGGCCAGCATCATTACCAGAGCGCCCAATAGAGTCAAGATGAGCCACCGCTGATTTTTTTGTGACGACATATTTTTCTCTCCTTGATTTTTATATTTTGTTGATATTTTGTATATATAATATACAATTATTAGATTAAAATAACATTAAAAATCCATATTTTGCACAATTTCGTGAAAATTTGTCGACCTTGTACGCTAACCTAAAGCTAAAAAAATAGAAGGGGTCATCCGTACTCGGATGGCCCCTTTCTGTTCAATCACTCTGTTGTAATTCAAAAATATCCGTTTTAATGTCCTTTCACCGCAAACTGCTCATTCTCGGTAGAGCCGCTCAAGGCGGTGGTGGATGACATGCCGCCGGAAACCACCTCGGACACCAGGTCAAAGTAGCCGGTGCCGACCTCGCGCTGGTGCTTGGCGGCGGTGTAGCCTTTGACTTCGTCGGCAAATTCGGCCTGCTGCAAGCGCACGTAGGCGGTCATGCCTTCATCGCGGTACCCCTGGGCCAAATCAAACATGGAATAATTGAGGGCGTGGAAGCCGGCCAGGGTGATGAACTGGAATTTGTAGCCCATCGCGCCCAACTCCCGCTGGAACTTGGCAATGGTCAAATCATCCAGATTGCGCTTCCAATTGAAGGAAGGCGAGCAGTTGTAGGCCAATAATTTGCCGGGATACCGGGCGTGGATGGTCTCGGCAAAGCGGCGGGCTTCATCCAGGTCGGGGTGGGCCGTTTCACACCAGACCAAATCGGCGTAGGGGGCATAGGATAGGCCGCGGGCGATGGCCGCATCCAGGCCGCCCCGCATGCGGAAGAAACCTTCGGGGGTGCGCTCGCCGGTTAAAAATTCCTGGTCGCGGGGGTCAACATCGCTGGTAATCAAGAAAGCGCCGTTGGCGTCGGTGCGAGCGACGATCAGGGTCGGCACGGCCATCACGTCGGCGGCCAGGCGGGCCGCGTTGAGCATGCGGATAAACTGGCTGGTCGGCACCAACACTTTGCCGCCCATGTGACCGCACTTTTTCTCGGAGGCTAACTGGTCTTCAAAATGCACTCCGGCTGCTCCGGCTTCAATCATGGCTTTCATTAGCTCAAAACCGTTGAGCGGGCCGCCAAAACCGGCCTCGGCGTCGGCCACAATGGGGGCAAACCAGTAGATGTCATCCTTGCCTTCGGCGTGATAAATCTGGTCGGCCCGTTGGAAGGTTTGGTTGATGCGTTTGACCACGTGCGGCACGCTGTTGGCCGGGTAAAGGCTCTGGTCGGGGTACATCTGCCCGGCCAGGTTGGCGTCTGCCGCCACCTGCCAGCCGCTCAGGTAGATGGCTTTCAAACCGGCCTTGACCATCTGCATGGCCTGATTGCCGGTAACAGCCCCCAGGGCATGCACATAATTCTCGGTGTGGAGCAGTTTCCACAGCCGTTCAGCGCCAAGTTTAGCCAGGGTGTGCTCAATTTGCACCGAGCCTTGCAGCATGACGACATCCGCCGCCGTGTAATCCCGTTTAATGCCCTGCCAGCGGGGATCGGTTGCCCACTTTTGCTCCAGGTCTGCCGCCACCTTTTGCCAATTGCCGTTTTGGTTAAGCATAGTTTGCCTCCTTAGCGAATATTTAATTTTTTATGTAATTTTTCTTTTAGCGAATTTTCGCTACATTCTAACGAATGAGTGTGAAAATGTCAACACCCTCATGGGGGAGAAGTTGATGAGGCGCAAAAAAAGGGGTCAATTTATTTATAAAGGAGAACCACCTGGGAATCTAGTGAAAATTGTCACTTAGAAAGCAGACAAATGACATATTTATAGCCAAAAGCTTCCGGGAAGCGGACAAATGCGATATTATTTGACTTTGCCTTGCGCCTATGATAATTTCCTTACCGGAATTGAGGATAAAAGATGAGCGCCAATCTGGTCAACATGATTTTTGGGATGAAGGTGCGCCAGGCGCGGCTGGAAGCCCGGCTCAACCTGTCGGAATTTGCCAGCCGCTGTGATTTATCGCCCTCTTACGTTACCGAGATTGAAAAGGGGCGCAAATATCCCAAAACCGACAAGATCATGAAAATGGCCGCCGTGCTGGGCAAAAGCTATGATGACCTGGTCTCCATCAAGCTGGCTTCATCTTTGACTTCTCTGGAAACGCTGCTCTCCTCGCCTTTGCTGCGCCAGTTTCCTTTTGAAGAGTTTGATTTGGAAATTGCCGATGTGGTCAATCTCTTTACCCGTGCGCCCGATAAGGCCAGCGCCCTGCTGCACGCCGTGCTTGAGATTGGCCGGCAGTATGATATGAAAGAGGAGCACTTTTTGCGGGCCGCCCTGCGCTCTTATCAAGAGATCCACGAAAATTACTTTCAAGAGTTGGAAGACGCGGCGCACGATTTTGCCCACCAACACCAACTCCACAGCCAACTGCCCCTCAGTTTAACCACCCTCCAAGAAATTATCTGCGGTTCTTTTGGCTACCAACTGGATGAGGCCGAATTGGCCCGGCGGCAGGCGTTGTCGGGCTATCGCTCGGTTTTCATCGAGGGGGCCAGGCCCAAGCTGCTGCTCAACTCGGCCCTTCACCCCATGCAGTGGAAGTTTATCCTGGCGCGGGAGTTGGGGTATCAATTTTTGGGGATCAAGGAGCGGGCCAATACCTCTGCGCCCGACAAGGTGGAGTCCTTTCAGCAGGTGTTGAACGATTTCAAAGCCTCGTATTTTGCCGGGGCCTTGCTGATGCCGCGCGCGGCCACCCTGGCCGATTTGCAAGAGTTCTTCCGCCTGGAAAGCTGGAGCCCTTACCGGCTGTTGGCAATGTTAGAAAAGTATGATGTCACCCCAGAAATGCTGTTTTATCGCTTTTCTGAGTTGATCCCCCAGTTTTTTGGCATCAAACTCCATTTTCAGCGTTTTCAAAACAGCGACGGCGATATTAAGCTGGTCAAACAGCTTAATATGAACAATTTACTTTTGCCGAGCGGGATTGGCTTGCATGAGCATTACTGCCGCCGCTGGCTGGCCATGCGCCTATTAAAAGAGTTGGCGGCTGGCAGCGACCGCGCCGAGCCACGCGTAGCCCCGGTGGTAGGCGTGCAAATTTCGGAGTTTTTGGAGTCACACGAACGCTTTTTGAGCTTTGGTTTTGCCCGGCCCCTGGTGCTATCGGCCAACGTGGGCAGCAGCGTCATCGTCGGCTTTCGGGTTGACTCTGACCTGAAGCAAACCATCCGCTTTGTGGAAGACCCGGCCATTCCGGTGGTGATGGTGCATGAAACCTGCGAGCGCTGCTCTCTGGGGGGAGACCAATGCACCGTGCGGGCCGCCGCCCCCTTGATCCTGGCGGCAGAGCAGGCCCAGGCCGAGCGCAAAAAGGCCCTGGCCCAACTAATGGCCCAGTGGCAAAGTTAAAAGGATGCGCCCCAAATTTATGGTAACGCAGGACAAGTTGGCAACTTGTCCCCATACCGCAAGGGCGCCGCTTTGCGCGCCTGTGGCGTCCTATGGACAGAACTGCCTAAAATTTGGGACAGACCCAAAGTTAAAACCCCGCTGGTAGTTACAACAGAATCGTGATATAATGAGGCCAGCCACTAACCCCATGCTATAATTTACTGTTTTACGGCAAAATCAGCTTGCGGAAGCCGGAGCATAGCCATGACCGATGCTGCTGTGACGGACTCGTTGCTCGGCCAGCAACTCGATGAATACCGCCTGGAAACGCTGTTAGGCCAGGGCGGTATGGCGCGAGTTTATGGCGGTTTTGATGTGCGGCTCAAACGCCCGGTTGCCGTTAAAGTTATTCACACGGCTTTTCGCACCACCCCCGATTACCAGGCTCGCTTTGAGCGCGAGGCCCAGGCGCTTGCCCGCCTAAAGCATCCCCATGTTGTCAGCATCTATCGCTACGGCCAGCTTGATGAGCTGCTTTATGTGGCTATGGAATATATTGAGGGCACAGATTTACAAAAACTGCTGGCAGCCTATCACGACCGGGGCGAACTGCTGCCGCCGGCAGAGGTCGGCCGCCTCATCCGGCAGGTTTGCCAGGCGTTGGATTATATTCACAGCCAAAACATTATCCATCGTGATGTTAAACCCTCCAATATTATGCTAGACCGGCAGGGCCAGGCAGTTGTGACCGATTTTGGCCTGGTCTTGCTGACCGAGCTGGGCACCCAGGGCGGGCTGCTTGGCACGCCGCAGTATATGGCTCCGGAGCAGGCCGGTTCGTCCGCCTGGGCTGTTCCTCAGAGCGACCTGTACGCGGTGGGAGTTATCCTGTATGAAATGTTTACGGGCAAGCTACCTTTTGAGGGACTGAGTGCGCTGGAGATTGCCCGCATGCAGATGGAGGAGCCGCCGCCTGCGCCTCGCGTTATTAACCCCGATCTCAGCCCGGCCCTGGAAGCGGTCATCCTCAAAGCGCTGGCCAAAGAACCACAAAACCGCTATCCCAGCGGCGCGGCCCTGGCCGAGGCGCTCAATGAGGCGTTGCGCCGCACCCCCCAGGAGGCCAGGGAGCAACTTACTGAAAGGAATCAAACCTTGATCAAACGTTATCGGCTAAAGGATATCCGAGCCTTGCTGCTAGAAGGGTTTACTGCTGAAGACTTGCGCCGCCTTTGTTTTGACGAGCTTAACTTTAGACCTGTCTATTATCAATTGGCCGATAATACCGGTAAAGCTGAAATTGTTGACCGCTTGCTTGAATATGCTGAACAAACCTTGCAGCTTGATTACCTGCTGGCGCTGGCCCAAGCAGGCAATCCGGCCAGGTATGCCCAGGGCGAACCTTATTATGAACAGATAGCTGCCGGTCCAGAAAATCTGGTCCCCAAAACCCTGGGGCATGAATATAACCTGATTGAGCGTTTGGGCCAGGGGGCTATGGCAGCAGTCTACAAAGCCAGCCAGATGAGTCTATCCCGCTATGTTGCCGTTAAAATCCTGCATGCTCATTTGGTCTATGATAATCAGGAAGATTTTGTCGAACGTTTTGAACGTGAGGCGATAGCTGTCGCCAGTTTAAATCATCCCAACATTGTGCAAGTTTTTGACTATGGCCGTGAAGATGAACTGCATTATATTGTGATGAGGTTTATTGATGGCCCGACCCTCCAGGCCGAATTGGAGAAGCACCGGCGTACCGGTGAGCTGTTCCCCCTGACCAAGACCCTGGCCCTTTTTAAGGCTTTGGCCAGCGCGATAGATTACGCCCACCAGCGCGGTATTGTGCATCGCGATTTGAAGCCCGGCAACATGATGCTTGACGAGGGCGACCAGGTGGTTTTGACGGATTTTGGCATTGCGCGCCTGGCTAATGTGCCGGGCCATACCGTCACCAATGCGGTGGTCGGCACGCCAGCTTACATGTCGCCGGAGCAGGCCCAAGGCCACCGGGTTGATGGGCGGAGTGACATCTATTCCCTGGGAGTCATTCTGTATGAGTTGACCACCGGCCGTTTGCCTTTTGAGGGAGATACTCCCCTGGCTGTTTTCTTAAAGCACATCAGCGAGCCGGCGCCACGCCCCACCACGATTAACCCCAACCTGCCCCCGGCCATAGAGAAGGTTATTCTGACAGCCTTGAATAAAAACCCGGAAGAGCGTTACCGGACGGCCGGAGCAATGGCCCAAGCCCTGGAAGAAACGCCCGCCGAGAAGCCGGAGCCGCTCCCTGACGAATTCTCATACGATGCCTTTATCTCTGTGAGTGAGGCCGATCGGGCCTGGGTTTTTAAGGAAGTGTTGCCGCGTCTGGAAAAAGCAGGGCTGCGGGTTTGCCTGGACTTCCGTGATTTTGACCGAGGGGCGCAGTGGCTCCACGAAGTTGAGCGGGCCGTGCTGACCAGCCGCAAAACGCTGGCGGTTTTAACCCCGGCCTACCTGGCCAACGAGTGGGCTGAATTAGAATATACCTTAGCTCGATCGTTAGACCCGGCCAGCCGGCGGCGGCGCTTGATCCCCTTGCTCAAGGAGAAATGTGAGCTGCCGCTCAGTCTTAGATTCCTGGTGCCGGTGGATTTTGTCGAACCGATTGACCCGGATTTTCCTTGGACTCAACTGCTGGGGGCCTTGGGCCGTCGTTGAACAGCTTGATCTAATCAATCTTTTAGCTGATGTAAATTTTTTGCATGAAGGATCTTGTTTTTACAAGGGGCAGGCGTGAGCAATTCTGCCGGCGCAATCCTGGGTAAACTTTGCCCGGTTCTCCACCTGGCAGCCCTGGGTAGGCTGATTGGTTTGTATCAAACCAGGCGGCCTCACCAGCGTGGCCTGCTGCCCCAAGTTATTTTGCCAAGTACAAATATCTCCTCACCTTTAGACCTGCCTCCCATCCATCCCTCGGGTCAGGGTCAATCAAAACAGTCCTCCTCTCCTCCGCAGTCGCCTTCAGACTCTTTGCAAATAGGGTATGATGTTTTCATCAGCTATAACGCAATGGATCGGGCCTGGGTTTGGGGGGAACTGTTGCCGAAACTCGAAGCCGCAGGTCTGCGAGTCCTGGACAGATTCCGAGATTTTGAGCCAGGCGCGGTCGAGCTAACAGAAGTGGTGCGGGCGGTAAAAAACAGCCGCAAAACCCTCTTGGTTTTGACGCCCGATTGGCTCCAAAGTGACGCGAATTTATACGAAGTTCATTTGACCCAGTACGTTGAACAGCAGGAACTAAAGCGCAAAATAGTACCGCTGAAGTTAAAACCCTGCTCTCTCCCTGAGACCCTCCCCTTTCTTGTCGCCGTTGATTTTACCGACTTGCGTTTTCGCGAGGATGAGTACAAACGATTGATTCGGGCGATCAGAGAAACCCCCCATTGGTGGCCTCACACATTCCCCCCGGTAAACCGGAAAACCGCCGAAAACAGCCGAAATGCGCTGTTGTTCAGCCTGTTAGCCCTCATTATCATCCTGGTGCTGCCAGGCGCCATCAATGCGGTAAACGAGTTGTGGCCTGCCGGCCCGTTAGCCTTCATCGGGCCAGCACCCACCTTTACCCCTACAATGACTGCAACTCCAACCCCTACGGCTACATCCACAGCTACCCCAACAGCTACTATCACACCTATGCCTACTATGGGCAGCGGTTTCAACATTGCTGTGGCAGAATTTGCTGTGACTGGCCAGGCGGCGAGCCCGGATTTGGTCAAGGATAGCCAGGAATTGAGCCAATGGCTTTTTACTGCCGCTAAAAAGGAAAACGATCAACTCCCCTCGGCTCTTCGCTCCGAAATTCGCGGGCCAGGCGAAATAGGGGTAGTTGGCCCTGCCAACGCAGCCCAGGTAGCAGGTCAACATCACGCCACACTCTTGATTTATGGCGTGATCACCCCCGGCGCCGATAGTTACTATGTCCAACCGAATTTTTATGTTTCAGAAGAGGGCTTTAGTTACGCTCCCGAGGTGGCCGGCCCCAATCGCCTGGGCCTACCTGTGCCTTTTAAACTCCCTTTAGGTGAGCCGGGCACATTATTTGGCCTCAATGAAAAGTTAGACGCCCGAGTCCAGGCGCTGCGGCATCTGATGGCCGGGCTGGCTTATTTTTACGTGCATCAAGACGATCTGGCTTATGCTGAATTTGAGCAAGCCGCCCAGGTTGACCACTGGCAACCCACCGAAGGCCAGGAGGTGGTTTACTTGCTGATGGGCGCCGCTAAATTACGCACGGCCAACAATCTTAACGGTGAGCCAACTCAACGCGCCGAAGCCATTATTCAGGCTGAAAAGGCCTTTACCCAGGCTTTTCAACTCAATTCCAATTATGCTCGTAGTTACCTGGGGTTAGGCGGTATTGCCTTAACCCAAGCCATGAGTATTAACGAGCAAGGGGTTGTGACGCAGGTTGACCCGGTCAAATTGGTTGAGGCCAGAGATTGGTATTCCAAGAGTATGAGCGCCGGCGATCAGCCCACGTTGGCTTATTATATCCCTATCAAGGCTTATTATGGTTTGGGGCAGGTTCAACTGGCCGGGTATAAATTCAAGCTGCCGGGATGGTCTGATGTTGAAGCCCGGCTCGCTTTTAACCAGGTCATTGTCAGGTGGCATAACGAAGCTCACCAGGCGTCAGAGCTGGCCTGGTTTGTAGGCCATGCGCACTACAATTTAGGGCTGTTGGCCGGTTGGGCTGAAGATTGGGATACGGTCATCTCTGAGTGTCATAACGCGCACAAGATTCTACAGCAGATTGAAATCAATCGCCCTCTTGAGCCGATCCTCTATTGTTATGATGGGCTTGCTTTGGCTTATGAAAAAAAGAACCAACTGGCTGAGGCGTGTCAGGCTTACAGCCAGGCTATTCAAATGTCTGAACGGGTGACTATTCCGGGGGGCGACCGGAAGCGATGGCAAACTGCCCTTGATCAATTGCGGCAAAAAGGAGCCTGTCCCTGATGAATCTGGCTAAAAATAATTTAACTCCCGGCTGGCTGCTTATTTACCTGGGGCTTTTAGCTCTTTTCTTTGTGTTGGGTGCTGGTTTTGGCCTGGGCATCTCTAACCGGCTAGGAACGCCACCTAACCAGTCTACGCCCGTGTTTGTAACGGTTACGCCAGGCTCAACCCAGGCAGCAATCCTGCCGGGGACAACGCCGTGCGGCTCTCCGCCTACCGGCTGGAGTCTTTACCTGATCCAACCTGGCGACACCTTGATAGATCTGGCGGCCCGTTTTCAGGTCAGCACCACCCGGATTATGCAGGCCAACTGCCTGGCCTCGGAAAACATTATTGAGGGGCAAACACTCTATCTGCCGGCCTTGCCTACCCCTACCCCCTGCCTGATCTCTCCGCCGGGAGGTTGGGAACTGTACACCGTCCAGAGCGGCGACACGCTGTTTGGCCTGGCGGCGGCGCGGGGCGTAACCACTGCGGAGGTGATGCGGGTCAATTGTTTGCTATCTGAAAATATTGGGGTTGGAGACGCGCTTTATTTACCGGCTTTACCAACGCCCACGCCGACGCAAACACCGCCGCCAACCTTACCACCCACCGTTGCCCCGACTGAACCGCAAGTGTTAGCTCAATTACCCTCACCTGGCTCTGCTCCGGCTCAACCCCCGGCCCCAGCGTCACAGCCGCCCACTGGCGGTGGGTTGGAGAGTCCCTTTAGTCGCCGAGGGGTCTCGCGCGGCTTTTCGCTAACGCCTGGCAATCCTGCCGGCTTTAAACCATGTAAAAAGAACAGTGATAAAAAACCGCCCAACCTCAAACCCGGTGAACCCTGGATTGACACCTCTTCTGTGCTTACCGACACTGAGGGTTACTACCTGGAACAGGGAAAACGCGCTTTCTTTTATGCCTGCGATTTTGTCTATGGCCCGGATCCCTCATATAAGGCAGTCAAACTCACTGCCTGGATAGATAGGCTGGAGGAGCCATTGGATGTCAAGTTTTACCTGCCACCTTATGAGAGTCCCAGGCTAGGGATTCCTCAAGGAGTTGTTGTTTGGGAGGCTACCTGTGATTTAGACGCCGAGGTTTATTACACATTGACGATAACCAATGGTGAGGGAAAATCAGCTCCTTTTACCTTTAAGTTAAAGCCCCCAACAGAGGAACACATTGTAACTGTACCGCAGTCAGCGCCCGCCGGAGCTACCTTTTATGCTTATTTTTGTGGTTATACCCCCCGCACGACGATTACGGTTGACCTATATTACCAGGCCGGTCTGAATGTCATCACGACTACTCTACCTATCACTACACCCCCACCAACGCCCTCGTCTCAATCTTTTTGGTATGCCTATATTGACAGTTGGGATGTACCTATTAACCCCCATGGTTGGGGTAGACTGATACTACCCTCCTCGCCAGATGATCGAGGGGTAGCTTACTTACTACAAGACCCGAGTTCTGAGGGAGACGTTTTTTGGATACTCCGTTAGATAATCGCCGTCGCAGGTTGCATCAAGAGGCTGTTAGCTAATTTTTTTGATATGGGTACAACCTGACAGGAGGGGACCGACAGAATTAAATAAGGAAAGACTTGATGGCAATAACAGTTCAGAAAAATATTCGATAACTTGACCATTATTTAGGCTAAAAGGAGTACAAGCCATGGAGACTAACAAGCAAAATAGCCCCTCTAGCGGTATTAAAAATCTATATATTGGTCACATTAATGAAATAATTGGTCGTATCAATGACAGTGACAGACGCAAGGTTCGACTCCAAGGCGAAGTGCTGCTCTATGGTCAAATAGATAGTAACAATGTCTTCATCGTTGAACAGATACGCCGGGTAGCCCTCTACGGTACACTTTTAAAGCCCCCCAAAGGAGACCGTCTTGGCCTGATCTCACTGGTGGGTCCGCTCAATAGGGTAACTTTACAACCAGATCAGACTGTCAATCTACCTTTGCAACTTCACTATAGCAATTTATCGAATCTTGGCCCCATCAACCGCAATAGTGATGGTGTGTTTCCCACGGTAGAAATGTTGACCGCTACTTTAAGCTGGAAATTGAACCAGGCTGTGACCCCCTCCGAACAGGAGGGGGTACTATTAGACATAGGATTACCGGCCAGCGGGGTGACAAAGCTGGAGCGAGGCTTGATAGAAAAAATAACCTTTGAACCGGCCCCAATTCTGTTCCGCTCGGCCAACAGGCTGCTACCCCTCCCTCAACCGTATGATTCATTGTCATTATGGAATTGCGGTTCAATAGACCCCTGCGCTCAAGGAAAGAGAATAGCCGAAGCTCACTTTTTGCCTCTCAAGTTTATTAATATCTCTACCACAACCGGAACTGCCTTGCAGACAATTATTGATGATGCCCTGGCCGGAATGTGTGAAGTCTGGTGGAAAAAAGCCGCCTTGCTGATTTCAAACCCTATCCTTGATGAAGTTTCTGCCTTGAGAAGCACATACGGAACTATTGACGCCAGTATTGATACTCCCGGAAGCAAACAAAAAACACTACCCAGCGCCTACCATGGAGGCTCCACGCAGTCGCCCCCACACTATGTGGAGGTTTACCTGATAGACAACTTACAAAATAGGAGCGAGGGAGGGATAACCCATAATGCGGGCCAAGCTAGCGCCTACAGTATTATGGCGGTAAACGCCTTAAGCCAAAACAAATACCTATTAGCGCATGAATTGGGCCATGCGTTGGGGGTTGACCACCCCAACGTAGGAATCAATCCTGGCTCCCCTAATTCTGTAATGGATGATGCAACTATTGACTCCATTAATACAGAGTGCAACTGCAAGATTTTTAGTGACTATCTCTCAACCATCCCGACGGGCAGCAGTGTACCTGTGGGGGTCACAATTACTCCCCTCAGCGCCATCGTCGTATCCGTAGGAGCAATGGAGTGCTGTAACCCGGACCCCGATCCTGTACCCTGTCTTTATTAAAGGTATCAAGCAAGCTTATGTTAAACTAATACTCGACCAACTATAATAATGGTGAGGTGGCAGTCGAGTCTTTATCCCTACCCCACTTGTTCCCATATCAACTTTGGCGTATACTCCCCCTCAAGGAGGAACACCCATGCCTCACCCCACCGCCGATGTCGTCATTTGCGGCGCAGGCATTGCCGGAATCAGCGCCGCCTATCATTTGACCGTGAAATGCGGCCTCAAAAACGTGGTCATCGTGGATGAGCGCCCGCCGCTAACCCTGACCAGCGACAAATCCACCGAGTGTTATCGCAATTGGTGGCCGGGGCCGGGAGATGCTATGGTCAGCCTGATGAACCGCAGCATTGACCTGCTGGAAGGGCTGGCCTATGAAACCGATAATCGCATCCAACTCAACCGGCGCGGCTACCTC
>CAZDMM010000093.1:10546-14972 GCA_964505845.1 uncultured Caldilineaceae bacterium | reverse complement strand
TCTCCGGTGGGGGAATACCACCATCGGTGGTAAGGGAAGTTGTAGCCGACGCCACAACGTTGGCATTTATTAAAGGTAGTTTTGGCACTTTGAGCCAGCCTTTTATTCAGGCTTTCGTGGGCGCGGCTAATGCGGGAGGCGTTAGCTCGAAAAAATAGCCAGCTTGAACCAAACCGGCCTCACCTCACGGGATGAGTGGGGGCCATACCTTGTTGATTAACGCCGGGCTGACGAAATCCCCATTTTTCCAGACCGGCAAAACGGTCGAGCGAGAATTTTTCGATAACTCAAAGCGAGCCGTTGCAAGTGGCCTTTAAGGCTCTGGCAGTTTAAGAGGTCTGTCTGAAATTTGGTACACTCCAGAGATTGACAGTACCTTTTTTATTTATATAATATATGGATAATCTAGGTACATCGCCTATTTCAGCGAGGTTATCCACTATGAATTGGCTCAAGCAACTGCATCATTTTTCTCTTCACCACGCCCTCTATCCACTGCTTTTGTCCTCTTTGCTGGCCTGCGGCTTGTTGGCGGGCCGGCTCTATTTTACCCGCCATTGGACCTATATTTTTATGGCCTGGAATCTCTTCTTGGCCTGGATTCCTTATGGGGTCAGCTTGGGGTTGGCTTTGCTGGGGCAAAGCCCGTCTCGGCGCTGGCTGCTTTTATGGGGCCTGGGGCTGGTCTGGCTGGTTTTTTTGCCCAACGCGCCTTACCTGGTGACAGACCTCATGCATTTGCGGCCGCGTGACCCCATGCCGTTTTGGTATGATTTGGGGCTGTTTGCAGTTTTTGCCTGGACCGGGCTGTTTTTAACCGTTTTTTCCCTGCGAGCGATGCAGCGCCTGGTAGCGGCGCGGGCCGGGCGGGTGGTAAGCTGGCTGTTTGTGGCCGGGGTGTTGGGGTTGAATGGGGTAGGGGTGTACATTGGGCGCTTCTTGCGCTGGAACAGTTGGGACCTTTTGCTCCGTCCTCAAACCATCCTGGCCCAGATGACCGGCCGCCTGGCCAATCCCCTGGAATACCCCGGTTCCATCGGTTTTACCTTTATGTTTGCCATGTTCTTGCTGGTCTGCTATCTGACTATTACGGCCACCGGTTTGCGGGAGTCATCCTGAACCCCCTTGAGCGGCGCTCAAAAAAGTCCTGACCTCAAAACAGTTTCATTTTCTTGCTTGTCTTTTGTGACAATTCAGGTTAGAATCTACCATAAGCGGGCTGGTAAACCAATGCTGCGTCTGATGGGTTGTGTCTGATGCCAGTTGTGGTATACTCTAGCTGACCCTGTGTGAATCTAAAAGGAATAAATTCCCCTATGCAACATTTTATCAGCATTGCTGATTTCTCCGCCCCTGAGTTGTGGCAGTTTCTCAACAGAGCCAAAGAACTCAAAGATGAGTGGCAAACCAAAGGCAGCAACCAACCCATCCTGCAAGGCAAGGTTTTGGGGATGGTGTTTCAAAAACCTTCCTTGCGTACTCGTGTGTCTTTTGAAGTAGGCATGTTACACCTGGGCGGGCATGCCCTCTATCTCTCGCCCAACGAAATTGGCCTGGGAGGGCGGGAGTCGGTGCCGGATGTGGCCCGGGTGCTGTCCGGTTATGTGCATGGCATCATGGCCCGCGTGTTTGCTCACAGCCATATTTTGCAACTGGCCCAATACAGCCGTGTGCCGGTTATCAATGGCCTGAGCGACTACGATCATCCTTGCCAGGCTTTGGCCGATGTTTTTACCATCTGGGAACATTTTGGCCGGATCGAAGGCTTAAAAATGGCCTATGTGGGCGATGGTAACAACGTTGCCACCTCATTAATTACCATTATGGCCAAGTTGGGCGGGCATTTTAGCATCGCTACCCCCGCCGGGTACGAACTGCCGGGCGAAGTGGTGGCCCAGGCGCGCCGTTTGGCTGAGGCGACCGGTTCAACTATCAGCGTCACGCGTGATCCGGTTGAGGCCGTCGCAGGAGCCGACATCATTTATACGGATGTGTGGACCAGCATGGGGCAAGAAAAAGAAACGGCCGAGCGGCTGAAGGTCTTTCCGCCCTACCAAATAAATCAACAATTGGTGGCCAGGGCCAAAGCCGAGGCGGTGGTGATGCACTGTTTGCCGGCCCACCGGGGCGAGGAAATTACCGATGAGGTGGCCGACGGGCCGCAATCGCTGCTCTTTCCGCAGGCCGAAAACCGCATGCATGCCCAAAAGGGCATTTTGGCCTTACTACTCTAGTCAATTCACCGTTTGCGGTTTTCGATTCAATCGTAAATCGTAAATCTGAAATCGTAAATCAGGATGGGGCGTTAACGTGGCTGGTGATCAAAATAAATTTAAAACCGCAATGATTCACGCCGAACGATTCAGCGAGCAGGGCGTGTGGGCAGAAGCGATTAAAGCCTATCGTTTTGCCCTGGCTGAGTTTCCTAATAATGAGGCCGCTATTATCGGCTTTGCCAAAGCCAACAGAGCGCTTGGGCAAAACGAGATTGCCTGGCGCGCCCTCCAACAGGTGCTTAAAGTTAACCCGGTTAACTACGAGGCGTTAACTTATATTGCTGACATGCAAGAGGAAACAGGCCAACTGGATGCGGCCGCTGAAACCTATTTGCGGGTGGGCAATATTTTTGCCAGCCAGAATGATTGGCAATCTGCCATGGAAGGCTGGGCGCGGGCGGTTGAGCTGGTCCCGGATAAAATTGATGCCCATCATAAGCTGGCCCAAGCCCTGGCGCAGCAGGGAAAAACCCGACCGGCGGCCCGCCAGCTTTTAACGATTGCAGCCATCTATCAAGAACGGGGCGATGATAGCAGCGCCGCCCAATATCTTCAAGAAGCCAAAACGCTGCTGCCTAAGGACCTTGCCGTGGCCGCTGCTCTGAGAGCCTTAGAGCAGGGCATGCCTATTCAACCGGATGATATTGATGACACCCTGGATGATTTTGAACTGGCCCCCGATTTTATCAGCGAATACAGGCCGGAACAGATTTTTGAAGGCGAAGATCCTTTTGCCTTTGAGTCAGAACTGACCGTCAATAAAGCGATGGCGGGCTTGCTTGAAACCGCCCAACAAAACGCCTTGGCCGAATTAGCCAATGTGATTTTTGAAGATGAAGGCCAGCAGCCCGTAGCGGCTACCATCTCTAAAGACCAAATTAATATGCTGATCATGCAGGGGATTGACCTGCAAAGCCGTCAAAAGGTGGCCGAAGCCATTAACAACTACCGCCAGGTCACTCAGGCCGGCGCGGGCCGGCCCGCCCTATACTTTAACCTGGGTACGCTGTACCAACAGCAGGGGCAGTTTATCGAGGCAGCCAAAATGTTTAAAGTGGCTGCTCAAGATAGAGTCTACCGCATTAGCGGCCAGTACGCTTTGGCCGAAACTTATCTGGCCGCTAAAAATAATGAACAAGCTCTGCGTCATTTTTTGGAGACTTTGCGGCTTATTGATTTAGAAAATGTCAGCGGCTCCAAAATAGAGACGTTGAGCCAGATTTATGATAAATTAACCGAAGATTACCTCAGCCAGCCAACCTCCCAAAAGGCCAACGGTTTTATTACGGCGGTCCAAAAATTCTTTGCCAACCCTGCCTGGACCCAAAAAATGGTTGAGGCCCGCGCCCGCATGGACAGCATAGCCGAAGATGGCGGGCTGATGAGCCTGGCCGAGTTTCTGGAAAGCCCGGAAACCGAGGTGATTATCACTACTATGGCCCTGACCAATGAATATATCAAGCGCAACTTCCTCATGACCGCCTCAGAAGAGTGTTTGCGCGCCATCCAAAAAGCGCCCCTGTATTTACCGCTGCATGTACGCCTGGCTGAAATTTTGTTAAAACAGGATCATCTTGAGGAAGCCGTTACCAAGTATCTGTATGTAGCCAGAGTCTACCAGATGCGCCAGCAGCCCGATCAGGCGATTAATATCTACCAAAAAGTGGTGCGCCTGGCCCCTATGGATGTAAACGTGCGCTCCAAGCTGATTGAGATGTACGTGGGGCAGCATAACCTGGAGCTGGCCCTGGAACAATACCTGGCCATGGCCGACTCGCATTACCAACTGGCCCAGGTAGACCGGGCGCTGGAGCGGTACAACGAAGCCCTGCGCCTGGCCGCCAACTCCGGTAACCCGAATGCCTGGCGGGTCGAAATCTTAAATCGCATGGGCGATATTTATATCCAACGCTTTGATTGGGCCCGCGCTACCACAGCCTTTGAGGAACTGCTCAGAATCAATCCTCAAGACGAGCGCACCCAGCGCCAACTGGTTGACCTTTATTACAAACAAAATAAAGTGGCTCAGGCCACCAAGACTTTGGACGGTTTGCTGTCTAACTACCAAAAGTACAGCCCGCTCAAAGCCCTGGACCTGTTAAAAGAATTGGCCTCGATTTACCCAGAAGATATGGCCCTGCGCCAGCGCC
>CAZDMM010000093.1:0-10536 GCA_964505845.1 uncultured Caldilineaceae bacterium | reverse complement strand
CAGCGCCTGGCGGTGGCCTATGTGCAAACTGGGCTAAAGCGAGAGGCCATCAAAGAGTACGATATGTTGGGTGAAATGCAATTGGAGCATGGTCTGCGCAACCAGGCTATGCAAACCATCCAGGCGATCATTAATTTAGGCCCGGATGACCCGGAAGGTTATCGCCGTTTGTTATCGCAATTGAGTGGTGGTGCAGTTTAGAATCCCCGGGAAAAAGGTGCAATCCCCCGGTAAGCGCAGCAATATGCGTTGTGTCTGTGTTTTTGCCACTAAAAACCTACGTTAACCGCCACCCGCGTCAAAATTAAATAGGCTAAAGAACATGTCCGACGTCCTGCCCATCCTGCTGCGGTTAGATTTTATCAGTGTTGTTGATATTCTGCTGGTGGCCCTGATCTTTTTCTTGATTTTGAGTCTGATTCAGGGCACTCAGGCTGTCCAACTGCTCCGGGGTATCTTAATTTTATCGGTGCTGGCAGTTATTGTGGCCAGCGCCTTGCGGGGCCTCACGGCTTTTAGTTGGTTGGTAGACCGCGCCCTGCCGGCCCTGCTGGTTGCCATTCCGGTTATATTTCAGCCTGAACTCAGGCGCGCCCTGGACCGGGTGGGCAGCACCGGCAAAATTTTGGCGGGGCCACGTCAGGGGACTCAAGTTGAAAGAGCCTTGCTGGCGGTGAGCGAGGCGGTGGTGCGCATGTCGCAGTTGCGGCACGGGGGATTGATTGTTTTTGAACGGAATACCGGCTTGAGGGAGTATATTGAAACCGGGGTAGACCTTGACGCCCTGGCTACCTCGGATTTGTTGATGACAATTTTCTATCCGGGCACAACCCTGCACGATGGGGCCGTGATTATTCGTGAGGATCGCATTGTGGCCGCTGCCGTTGTGTTGCCGTTAGGAGGCGACTCGGCGGTAAGCCGGCAGCTCTGGCTGGGCACTCGCCACCGCGCCGCTATGGGCATTACCCAATTAACCGACGCCATTGCCGTGGTCGTCTCGGAAGAAAGTGGCATCATCTCGGTGGTGCATAACGGCCAGTTGATCCGGGGGTTGGATAAAAAACGCCTGGAACAAGTTTTGCTAGCTTTCTTCAAATCCCAGTTTGGCCTCCCCAATCCCTGGTGGCGTCGCCTGGGGCAGGTGGTTTTGAAACGTTTAGGGTTGGTCAAGCTGATGCCTCAAACTCGCCCTCACTCTAAACGCTAATGGGGTGCTATGAATCGGTGGAGGCAACACATTGGCAGCCTGATCCTCTCGGTGTTTTTGGCCGTTTTGGTTTGGATTGCCGCCGTCAGGGAGCAGAACCCCCCCCGCGAGGCTGATTACGACCGGAATATCCCCATCGAGGTGATTCCACCGGCCGCCGGCCTGGTGACGACCGATGTTTTACCCAATTCTGTAAGGCTGCGCCTGGTGGCCCCCAACAGCAGTTGGACCAGCCTGACCCCGGCCAAATTTAAAGCCCTGCTTGACCTGTCAAAACTGGCTGAAGGTTTTAATGACGTGCCGATCCAGGTAAGCATTTCTGACCCGCAAGTCAGAATTGTAGACCAAACTCCCAAAGATGTGAGCATCACCTTGCAGGCCGAGCAAACTATTTCTATGACCATTCAAGCGGAAATTGGTGATGAACCGCCCATCGGCTATATGAGCTTAACGCCGGTAGTTAGCCCTACCATAGTGACCGTCACCGGGCCGGCCTCTTTGATTGGCCAGGCCGAGAAAGCGGTTACCGAAATTGCGGTTCACTCAGCCAAAGAAACTATCAAGCGTACCAATGAGATTGTGATACGCAATCGTGATGATCAACCGATTAGCGGTTTAAAACTCAACCCGGCCACCGTTCAAATTGTTTTGCCCATTGAGCAGCGGTTTGGGTACAAGGACGTGTCGGTGAGCGCGGTGGTAAAGGGGCAGCCGGCGCCCGGCTATTGGGTGAGCAACATTTCTATCACCCCACCCCGGTTGACCATTGTGGGCAATCCGCAGGTGCTGGCTTCTATCCCCGGTTTTATCGAAACAACCCCGATTGACGTCAGCCAGACTACCGAGAACATCGAGCGCAGCATCCCGCTCAATTTGCCCAACGGCGTTACCGTAGTGCCGCCGGAAGGAGAACCGGAAGGGGCCGGGGGGGTTCAGGTTAGGGTAGAGGTGGCGGCCATCAAAAGCGGCCAAACGGTGCAGCGCCCCATTCTGCAGCAGGGGATTGACCCCGATTATACCTGGAGCGCCTCGCCGGAACGGGCCGATGTGATTTTATCCGGCCCCATCCCGCGCTTGCGCGCCCTCAAACCCGACAGCGTCCAGGTGATTGTAGATTTGTTTGGCCTTGAGCCGGGGGTTCACAAAGTCCGCCCCACCGTCTTTGTCCCGGATGATCTGCACGTGGAAGCAGTTTTGCCCGATATGATTGAAGTGACCATCAGCCTCAACCCGGCGGCAACTCCTACCCTACCGCTGACCTCAACCGGCCTGCTCTCCCCCACCTTTACGCCGGCCCCAACTGCCACCGCTGAGAAGCGGTCTGAAAAGTAGCGCCATATCCCGTGGGGAGCGGGCGGCGCGGGGATGCCGGTCTACCGCTTCAGCTTGAGACAACATCGTTAAACAGGAAATGCGCATGAGTCAACGTAAACCGATTGTAGCCCTGGTGGGCCGGCCCAATGTGGGCAAATCAACTTTGTTCAACCGTTTGATCGGCCAGCGGCGGGCTATTGTGGAAGATTTGGCCGGCACTACCCGTGATCGCCTCTATGGCGAGGCCGATTGGGGTGGCCGCGATTTTATTGTGGTGGATACCGGCGGCCTGGAGTTTGATACAACCTTGCCCGCCAACTCCCAGGAACGGGAGCCAACCGGCTTTACCGCCGGGGTCTCCAGCCGCCTTTTCTTAAAGGAGATGCGAGAGCAGGCCGAAATTGCCATGGCCGAAGCCGACGTGATTGTGCTGGTGGTAGATGCCGAGGCCGGCCTGACCAGCGCCGATACCGAGGTGGCCAACCTGCTGCGCCGCACCCAGAAGCCGGTGCTGTTGGCGGTCAACAAAGCCGACAACCCTAAACGGCGTGGAGAAGCTGTTGATTATTACTCCCTGGGCCTGAGCGACCCGATTGCCATCTCGGCCTTGCACGGAACCGGCACGGGCGACCTGCTGGATGCCGTCATCGAGGCGCTGCCGCCGCTGCCCACCGAGGAAGAGACAGAAGATGAAGCCATTAAAATTGCCATCGTCGGGCGTCCCAACGTGGGCAAATCCTCGCTGCTAAACAAATTGCTGGGCGAGGAACGGGTGATTGTGTCTGACGTGCCCGGCACCACCCGCGACGCCATTGATACCCGCATTGTTTATGAAGGCTTGGAATTGGTGTTGATTGATACCGCCGGGATTCGGCGGCGGGGCAAAATTGAGGGCGGGGTGGAAAAATACAGCTTTTTGCGCTCACTCAAAGCCATCAGCCGGGCCGACGTGTGCTTGCTGGTGATTGACGCGCGAGACATGGTCACGGCCCAGGATGCCCACATCGCCGGTTACATTATTGACGAGGCCAAGAGCGTGGTGGTGATTGTCAACAAGTGGGATATGGTGGAGAAGGATACCCACACCATCAATGAATTTACCGATAAAATCCGGGCAGAATTGAAATTTCTCAGCTTTGTGCCGGTACTGTTCATTTCGGCCAAAACCGGCCAGCGGGTGCCAAAGGTGCTGCCGCTGGCTTTGCAGGTGCAGGAGGAACGGCTGCGGCGCATCTCCACCGGCGATGTCAACCGCCTGCTGCGCGAAGCGGTGGCTAAAAACCCCCCCAAAGGGACTCAACGCCAGAACCTTAAATTTTATTACGCCACTCAGGCCGGCGTCAATCCTCCCACCTTTGTTTTTTTTGTCAATGATCGCAAGTTAGTCCACTTTAGCTACGAGCGCTACCTGGAAAACACCCTGCGAGAACAGTACGGTTTTGTGGGCACTCCCCTGAAGCTTATCTTTAGAAGTCGCGGCGAGAAGAATAACCTATAGCAAGAATGGCGAATGAACGAATGGCGAATAAGGGATTGGTCTATATTCGCCATTCTATGATGCACCTCTGTCCCGCAAAAACCTCCCCATCAAGCCTAGGGCCCCCAGCAGACAGCCGCCGGTTACGGCGCAGACTCCCCACAGCCCGGAACTATCCCACAGCATCGCTGTTACAGGCGTCCCGGCCGCGGCGCCAATGGCCGTGCCAAAAAAAATGAGCGAAAACAGGGTGCCGCGCGCGGCGGGGGCTTGCTCTGAATACAGCGGCAAAATAGAGACAATCGAGAATTCAAAGCTCAGGCCGATGATCACCAGCGTGGCAAGGGCCAGGGGCGGGGCCTCGCGGGTGAGCGGCAGCAGCAGCACTCCGGTGGCCGCCAGCAGCAGCCCAAAAGCCGTGCCTCGGCGTTTGCCCAGGCGGTCAATAAATAGGCTGGACGAACTGGAGGCCACTAACTCGGCCAGGCCAATGGCCGTGCCGACCAGCCCCAACGAAGTGGCGCTTAAGCCAAAATCCTGGGGCAGCCAGATACCCCAAATGGTGATGATGCAGGTTCCGGCCATCAGCGTCAGTAAGGCAATCAGCATAGCGGCCAGCACATGTGGCTGCCAGCATAACCGGCGAATCTCGGCCCAGGAAAGGTTGACGTGGGTATGCCGCTCGGCCGGCGGTAAGTGACGCCAAATCAGAAAGCTGCCGGCCAGGCTCAGCAGCGCCACCATCACCAGCGGCGAGCGCCAGCCGAAATCATCAATCAGCCAGCCTACCAGGGGCAAAACGGCAATCGCTGTAAAAGCCCACGACAGCTCAAAGACGGCCAGGGCGCGGCCTCGCTTTTGGTACGTGACCTGATCGCTGATGTAGGCTTGCTGGGCCGGCAGAAAGGCGGTGACAGCCAAGCCAAAGATGAGCATCGGCCAGGCGGCCGACCACTCCTGCGAAAAGGCCAGCCATAATACGCCCAGGCTTTGCAGCAGCAGCCCCCCGGCCATGAGTTTGCGCCGGCCCCAACGGTCGGCCCACACCCCAAAGATGGGGCCGGCCAGCCCAATAATCCCCCGCCAAAAAACCAGCCAGCTAAAATCCACCACGCTCAAATTTAAGCCGCCGGCAAATTGGGTGATAAAGGGGAAAATCATGCGCACCCCGATATCATTGAACAGGCGGGCCAAAAAGACAATCACGATAATCGGGGCGCTGAGGCCGAAAAAGATTTTTACCTTGTCGGAAAATGGGATTGTTTCGATAGGGGATGTCAAAGAAGCCTCTCTTTCAAAAATAGACCGAGGATCGCCGAAAGACAGGAGTACAACAGCTTAGGCCGTTGTACAACAGCTTAAGCCGTTGTACAACAACTTAAGCCGTTGTACTCCATTCTCAACAGCCGGTCAGCGCTCTCCGATCTCCGGTCATTGCAGGTAAAAAATTTTCACCAGACTCGTAAGATTTCTACTTTAGGACGCCGATCAGATTTCGTCCAGGGGAAAAATTGGGCGCGGCAGGTGGCGATAAGGAAACCGGGCCAGGTTGGCGCTGCACAGGCCGGGCGTATCCATTTCAATCACCCCGGCGGCGATGGGCAGATAGGCCGCCCGGTACGCCACCGCCGATTTGACCACAATCATCTTTTGCTGTTCAGGAATGACCCCCACCCCGCGCAGTTGGGCCAGGTCAAACGGCGGAATCTTGCGCTCGGTCAAAATGATATTGACCCCCCCGGCTCGCAGCCAGGCCGTCCGGCCCATGCTGATGGTTTGGCCAAAGAAGGCGGCAAAATGATTGTCAGGCTTTTCACAGGCAAAAACGCCCGGCGAGAGCGCCCGCACAACTCCTGTGACCGTGACCGGCCGGCCGTGCCAGCGGTCGGTTTTGCCGCCCACGCTTTGAGTCAGTTCCGCCCCCTCACCGGCGGCCCAGCAGGCTGCCACCGCGGCCGCATCGGCCAGGACGATAGTTCCCTCCTGTACCCCCAATTCCAGCATCGCCCGCAGCGCCTCCGCCCCATCACCGGGCGTGCCGCCGCCAACGTTATCCGCCGAGTCCACCAAAATGATCGGGCCGCCGGGCAGGGCCAATGCCCGCCTGACCGCTGCCTCCGGCGCTAAAAAATCAGGCAGAGCGGCCTGGCGCTGCTGCACCAGCAGGTCGGCCAATTCTTGGGCGTATTTTTGGGCCAGGGCCGGGTTGTTATCGGTGGTGACGATGAGGCTGGCCCCGCTGAAGGGCGTGTCGGCGTAGGCAAAACCGGCCATTACGCAGATGCACAGCACCTCCGCCTCAGCTTTCATTTGGGCGGCGCGGGCGTGGACGGCCCGCAGCGGCAGGTCATCGGTGCCGGTGGCCTGCGGCGCAAGCAGTACCGGCGGGTGAACATAAACCGCTGTGGGTGTGATCGTTCTGTGCAGCCGGCGGGCCAGCAGGGTGACGGCTTCAAGGCCCCTGGCATGGGGGTCAAGATGAGGATTGGTGTCAAAAGCTACCAGGATATCGGCCAGTTCAACCGTGCGGGCGCTGATATTGCCGTGCATGTCCAGCACGGCCACAATGGGCGTGTCAGGGCCGACAATCTGGCGCACCTGTGCCAGGATGTCGCTTTCCGGGTCAAGCTGGTCCGCCGTGACCATGGCCCCGTGCAGAGCCAGCAGCACTCCATCCAGCGGCCGGGCTGCCTCTAACTGGCGCAGCAGCTCCTGGAGCATGCTCTGATACGCCTCGGCGGTGACGATGCCGCCGGGCATAGCCGCGCCGTAGAGCGCCGGCAGGAGGCTCCAGCCCTGGGCCGCAGCCCCCTCGATCAACCCGCCGATGGCGGAACGAGTCCCGCGCATCACGCTTAAAAGTTCAGCGTCCCGGTGCAGGGCCTGGCTTTGAAAGTCGGCCAGGGTGGTAGGGATGTCGGCAAAACTATGCGTCTCGTGAACGATGCCGCCCAAAGCAATCCGAAAGGTCATATCAGAGATGGGACGCTCCCCCCGGAAACTCGCTGAAGCGGCCGGTGCTGAGAAAAACCACCCGCTCACAAATGTTGGTGACCCGGTCGGCGATGCGCTCCAGGTTATGGGCGGCAAAGAGCAAAAACATAGCGCGGGTCGTCAGCGAGCTATCTTTGGCAATGATGCCGATCAGCTCATGGAAAATTTCGGTATACAGTTGGTCAACTTCGTCATCGCGCCGGGCTACGGTTTTGGCCTGTTCTGCATCGTTGGCGATGAAAGCATCCAGGCTTTGGCGCAGCATATCACACGAGATGGTCGCCATACGCGGAATGTCAATGAGGGGCTTGACCGGCGGTTCGCCGCCCATGCGCTGCACGATGACGGCAATACCTTTGGCGTGATCGCCCATCCGCTCCAATTCCATGGTGATGGTCATGGCCGCGATGATGGTGCGCAAATCACTGGCCATAGGCTGCTGGCGGGCAATCAGCTTGACGCAGCTTTCTTCGATGTCGTAGCGTAGGTCGTTGATCTTTTCGTCCTCGGCGATAATCTGCTGCGCCAGGCTGAGGTTGCTTTCCTTCAACGCCCGGATAGACTCGCCAATGGCCAGATTGACCATATCCCCCAACTTAAGCACATCATCGCGCAGTTCTCGTAGATGCCGGTCGAACAATTCTCGGGTCATAAGGCCCCCCTTTTCTTCAAAATCCTGATTTTATCAGGTGACAGTCACTTAAAAAGTGACTGTCACCTTTTTCTTAACCAAACCGTCCCGTGATGTAATCATCGGTGCGCCGGTCGGTGGGGTTGCTAAAGATGTCTCTGCCCGGCCCGCTCTCTACCAACTCGCCCGACAGGAAAAAGGCCGCGTTATCGGCCACCCGCGCCCCTTGTTGAATGCTGTGGGGCACGATCACAAAAGTGTACTGCTGCTTAAGCTGTTGGAGCGTGTCTTCCACTTTGCCGGTTGAGATGGGATCAAGGCCGGAGGTTGGCTCGTCTAGCAAAACGATGTCTGGCTGCAAGGCCAGGGTGCGGGCCAGGCATAAACGCTGCTGCTGCCCCCCGGATAGAGCATTGGCCGGCTCATCCAGCCGCTCTTTAACCTCGTCCCACAGGGCCGCCTGGCGCAAACTCTGCTCCACAATCTCATCCAGTTGGGAGCGCTGGCGGATACCGGCCAGGGTTGGCCCATAGGTTAAATTTCCGCGAATGGTTCCGGGCAGCGGCAGCGGCAGGGCAAAAACCATCCCAATCCGGCGGCGCAAGCGAATCACGTCGGTTCCGGGGGCATAAATATCCTGTCCATCAACCAACACCCGGCCCGATAATTTAGTTTCATCAACCAAATCATTGAGCCGGTTGATGAGCCGCAGCAAGGTAGTTTTGCCGCCTCCGGCCGGCCCAAACAGCACCATGATGGCGTTGGGAGGGATAGACAGGTTGATATTTTTGAGTACGGTGGTGGAACCATAGGCAAAGCTGACCTGCTCAAGCTGAATTTTGGCCTGGGAACTTGAACGGTCAACCTTGAGATTAGCGGGCGAGTTGGGTTGGTGAGAGTTAAACATTTCTGGATATAATTATACCCTAACCTGAACAAACTTCTGCGTTCAAAGAAGGATTTCACCACAGACACACAAAGGCACAGAGTTTTTTAAATTTCTCTCCGTGTCTCCGCGTCTCCCCCTGGCACTTGCCGCGCCAGGGGCAAGTGTGTGGTTCAATCTTTTGGAGAACTATATCACCACTGCCGGCGGCGGCGGAAATAGCTGCGAATCAAGGTGGCGACCACGTTGAGCGATAGAACCAGGGCCAGCAGCACCAGGGCTGTGCCATATTTTATTTCGGCCGGCATACCGGGCACCTGGGTGCTGATCACATAGAGATGATACGGCAGGGCCATCACCTGGTCAAACGGCGAAGAAGGCAGGCGAGGCAAAAAGAAGGCCGCCACCGTAAATAGAATGGGCGCCGTTTCACCGGCGGCGCGCAGCAGCCCCAAAATAATGCCGGTGATGATGCCCGGCAAAGCCTGGGGCAGGACAATACGCCAGATACCCTGCCAGCGTGTGCCGCCCAGGCTGATATTAACCGTGCGGAATTCGGTGGGCACAGCCCGCAGAGCTTCCTCGGCCGTGCTGATGATAACGGGCAGCGTCATAATAGACAGGGTGAGCGAGCCGGCCACAATCGAAGTGCCAAACTGCAAAAAGAGCACAAATAAGCCCAGGCCAAAAAGCCCGTACACCACGGAGGGAATCCCGGCCAGGTTCACAATCGCCAGGCGGATAGAGCGGGTTAGCCAATTGTCGCGGGCGTACTCGGCCAGGTAAACGGCCCCACCCACACCCACCGGGATGGCCACCAGGGCCGTGCCCAGGGTGAGCAGCACCGTCCCCACAATGGCCGGAAAAATCCCGCCCGCTTTCATGCCCTGGCTGGGCGCGGCGCTGATGAATTCCCAACTAATCACCGGCAGCCCTTGCGCCAAAATAAGGCCCACAATCACCAAAATCGGGCTGACGACGGCCAAGGTGGCCAGGGCCAGCAGCCCAAAGCCCAAACGCTGCACCGTCCAGCGGCTCATCAACGCAAACCTCGCCCGCGCCGCTTCTGGAACAGGGTTGAAATGGCGACGAGATTGAGTACAAAAGTGAGGACAAACAGAATAATGCCCAGCGCAAACAGGATGTGGTAATGAGTGCTGCCCTGGGCTACCTCGCCCATCTCGGCGGCGATGGTGGCGGTCATGGTGCGCACGGGCAGCAGCACCGCCTGCCAGCTTGATGGCAAACGGGCGGCGTTCCCGGTCACCATCATCACGGCCATGGTCTCACCGATGGCCCGGCCCATGCCCAGCATCACCGCCGTGACCAACCCGGCCCGCGCCGCCGGCACCACCACCATCCAGATGGTTTGCCAGCGGGTGGCTCCCAGGGCCAGGGCGGCATCCCGGTAACTTTTGGGCACGGCATCCAGCGCATCCTCAGCCACGCTGATAATGGTGGGCAGGGCCATATAGCCCAGCAGGATGGCGCCGGTCAAAGCGGTCAGTCCCGTTGGAGCGCCCAGGTAAATCCGCACCAGGGGAGCCAGGGTGATTAAGCCAAAAAAGCCCAGCACCACCGAAGGAATCCCGGCCAGCACTTCGATCAGGGGTTTGAGGATTTCGCGCAACCAGTTGGGGGCTACCTCCCGCACAAAAACGGCGCTGGCTACTCCCAGGGGCAGGGCAATCACGATAGCCACAAAAGTGATCAGCAGCGAACCGGACAGCAGCGGCAGAATCCCATAGAAGTTGAAAGTGGGATACCACTTTGCCCCCCACAGATTGCTCAAATCCACTTCCCCAAAGGCAGGTAGACCTTCGCGCAGCAGAAAGAAGAAGATGAGCACCACAAAACCGATGGTGGAGAAGCCGAGCACCCGGACGGCGCTCTCTATCAAAAATTTGCTAGCGGTAAAATTTCTGGTTCTCATCTTAATCTGCTATTTTACACCCGCAACCTCATTGGATGCCTGGTGTCCAAACTCAGTTTGGACACCCAATTGCGTGGCGAAACTCAGTTTCGCC
>CAZDMM010000092.1:0-14993 GCA_964505845.1 uncultured Caldilineaceae bacterium | reverse complement strand
TCTGGATTGTCAATGGGCGGAGTGGTTTGGGGGACTGACCATCACCCTGGAGGAAAACGGCGAGACGCTTTTGACCGGCCCTGTGATTGACCAGGCCGCGTTGCATGGCTTACTCAAAAAAGTGCGTGATTTAGGTATGCCATTGGTTTCGGTCAATTGCCTTAAACCCGGCCCGGCGGATGCGCCAGATGTTAAGCAGTGAAAGCATTAACCTCAATCAACCAAAGGAGGTAACTGTTCAGGCATGTCATTGCGAGGGCGCTTTACGCCCGAAGCAATCCCCTATCACGGACAAGGAGATTGCTTCGCCTGCGGCTCGCAATGACATGAAGCTGAGTAGCTACCAAAGGAGTATAAAAAATGGATAATTTACAGAAAATGGGTGGCCTTGCCGCCCTGATCCACGCAGCAGCCTATGGGGTGGGCATCGTATTCTTTGTCACTTTACTTTCTCCCCTCATGAACTCCGAACCTGGCCAGTATATGGCTTTTGTCGCAGACAACCAGGCCCTGATGTACCTATGGACCCTAATCTGTTATTGGGTAGCCGCCGCGGCTGTGGTGGTCATGGCCCTGGCGCTCTACGAGCGGTTGAAGGCCGGCTCAACCGCATTGGCGCAAACGGCCACCGTTTTTGGGTTTATCTGGGCCGGACTGATTATTGGTAGCCTTAACCCAATCATAAGGCCTGTTTATTGAAAAGGAAGAAGTAAAATGAAAGCAATTGTCTACACAGAATACGGCCCACCAAAAGTTCTTCAGCTCAAAGAGGTAGCAAAACCTGTTCCCAAGGACAATGAAATACTGATAAAAGTAGTTGCGACCACCGTAACCGCCGGGGACTGGCGCATGCGAAAGGCTGACCCATTTTTGGCCAGGCTTTTCAATGGTCTCTTGAGGCCCAAAAAAGTAACGACATTAGGGTTTGAGCTAGCCGGGGAAGTTGAAGGGACAGGCAAAAATGTTACATTATTTAACCCAGGCGACCAGGTTTTTGCCTCTTGCGGTTTTGGTTTTGGCGCTTATGCCGAGTACAAATGTCTGCCTGAAGACGGGATAGTGACCCTAAAACCGGCCAATATGACCTTTGAGGAAGCCGCCACCGTGCCTATCGGGGCAGCTACAGCTTGGCGTTTTCTGAGAGCAGGAAATATCCAGAGCGGGCAAAAAGTGCTGATCTATGGCGCTTCGGGCAGTGTCGGTACTTATGCGGTCCAGCTTGCCCACTATTTTGGGGCAGAAGTGACCGGGGTATGTAGTACCACCAATGTAGCAATGGTGAAATCTCTGGGCGCCGATCGGATGATAGATTACACCCAAGCGGATTTTACCCAAAGCAGTGAGAGCTACGACATCATTTTTGACACAGTCGGCAAGGCTTCGATTTCAGGTTGCGCAAAATCACTCAAGCCAAAGGGAATCTTGCTGAGGGCATACCATGTGGGGCTGTCGCCGCTGGTGCGAGGGCTATGGACTGGCGTGACAAGCAGCAAGAAAGTAATCGGTAATTCGGACGGTGAAAAAGCTGAGGATCTCATTTTCCTTAAAGAGTTGATTGAGGCCGGCCAGCTAAAACCGGTCATTGATAGATGCTATCCCCTGGAGCAGATTGTCGAAGCTCACCGGTATGTTGAAAAAGGGCACAAAAAGGGGAATGTCGTCATCACGGTGGCCCATCACAACAAAGTCTAAAAAAGTAGCTATACAGAACCTCTTAAACAGCAAAAAAGGAGAAAAATGAGTACAAAAACCGCCGAAATGGAAAATATGAAAGCAAAACTTTCAACCTTCTGGGTATTCGTGATGTTTAACATGGTGTTTGCGGATATTGTCGGCTTTCTGAATCCCGGGGCCTTGGAGGAAATGATAGCGATGAAACCGGCTCCAGGATTGTTGTTGGTATTCTCAATACTACTGGAGATTCCGATTGCTATGATTATCCTATCCCGGCTATTGAGGTATAGCGCAAACCGTTGGGCAAATATCAGCGCAGCCGTAATAACGATTCTTTGGGTGATAGGCGGTGGAACCATGAGTGTTTCGTATATATTCTTCGCCACTATAGAAGTCGCGTGTATGTTACTCATTGTCTGGTATGCATGGATGTGGCCTAACCCTGAAGGTGCTCCTGATAACATAGCCCTCCAGCAAAGTAAATTAGGAGGAAACCTATGAAAGCGATTGTCTACACCCAATATGGGCCACCGGAGGTGCTTCAACTCAAAGAGGTGGCAAAACCCAGGCCGAAGGAGAATGAAGTACTGATACGCATCCGTGCAACATCGGTTAATTATGGGGATACGTTAGCTCGAAATTTTAAAGCAGTTACCCCTCAACAATTCAACATGCCTTTCCTCTTTTGGCTGCTGGCAAAGCTATCTTTTGGTCTCAGCAAACCAAAGATAACCATCCTGGGCAGTGAATTGGCCGGGGAAATTGAAGCAGTCGGTCAAAATGTAACATCCTTTAAGCCAGGCGACCAGGTTTTTGGATTCCCCGGTCAGAGCATGGGCGCTTACGCCGAGTATCTATGTCTGCCTGAAAATGGGTGTGTAGCCATCAAACCGGCCAATATGAGCTATGAGGAAGCTGCCGTTGTTCCTTATGGAGCCATTATGGCCCTGAGTTTGCTGCGGAAAGTAAATATTCAAAGCGGCCAAAAAGTCCTGATTAATGGCGCTTCGGGCGGGATAGGTTCGGCCGCAGTTCAACTGGCCAAGCATTTGGGGGCAGAAGTGACCGGGGTATGCGCTACCGCCAGATTGGAATTTGTAAAATCCCTGGGAGCGGATAAGGTTATTGATTACACTCAAGAGGATTTTACCCAAAACGGTGAAACCTATGATCTTATTTTTGACATCTTGGGCAAGAGCTCGTTTTCTCGCTGTAAAAACTCGCTCAAGCCAAACGGGTGTTATCTTTTAGCCAGCTTTAAGATGAAGCAGCTCTTGCAAATGTTGTGGACTTCCATGCGAGGCAACAAGAAAGTCATCTGTGGCCTTGCCCCAGGAAGTCAGGCAGATTTAATTTCCGTTAAAGAGCTTATTGAGGCAGGAAAGCTCAAAGCCATCATAGATAAACGTTATCCGCTGGAACAAACTGCCGAGGCGCACCGGTATGTTGAAACAGGCTACAAAAAGGGGAATGTTGTTATCAATGTTGGGGTGCAGCCACTAAATTACCAGTAGGATATTATGCGCTGGCAAATAGGAGTTCATTCTTTATATTCGCCATCCGGCTTCATTTGTGCTAAAATTGGGCTGCTCCCGCCCATATCTCTATTCAGCCTGACATCTACTCACGCCCCGGCTTCGACTTCGGCCCCATCACCCATAAAAAAGATTAGCAAAAAATTAAATGCTTTTTAAAAAAATTGGAGGGGATATGAAGAGAGTCTTGTTCACGCTGTCGGTTGTGCTCATTCTTATTCTGACCGCCTGCACCGGTGCGGCCACGCCGGCCCCGGCCCCGGCGGATTCCTCCGGTGGGGCAGAGGCGGCCCCGGCCGGCGACGATAAGGCCATGACGCCCCAAAAGGGCGGCAATGCCATCGTGGTCTACAAGGATGACCTGGCGACGCTCGACCCGGCCATCGGCTACGACTGGACCAATTGGCCTACCATCAAAATGGTTTTTGATGGCCTGCTGGACTATGATGACTCTACCAATGTGGTGCCCCGTCTGGCCGAAAGCATGCCGGAAATCAGCGCCGACGCCACCGGCTACACCTTTAAGCTGCGCCAGGGAGTCAAATTTCAAAATGGGCGCGAAGTGACCGCCGATGATGTGGTTTACACCATCACCCGCGTGCTCAACCCCAAAACCGGCAGTCCGGGGGCAGGCTTTTTTGTGGGCATCAAAGGCGCCCAAGATTTTATTGACGGCAAAGCCACCACCGTGGAGGGTATCAAGGCGGTTGACAAGTACACCGTCCAATTTACCCTGAGCCAGGCTGATGTGACCTTTCTCAACAAAATGGCCCTGAATTTTGCCTTCATTGTGCCCAAAGAAGAGGTAGAGAAGGCCGGCGAGAACTTTGGCCACGCCCCGGTGGGCACGGGGCCTTTCAAGCTCAAAGAGTGGCAGCCCGGCCAATACCTGCTCTTTGAGCGCAACCCCGATTACTTTTTTGAAGGCTTGCCCTATCTTGACCAGGTTCGCATCGAGGTGGGGGTAGAGCCGGATGTGGCTTTGCTGCGGCTGGAAAAGGGCGAGATTCATTTGATGGGCGACCCCCCGCCCGGCGCAGATTGGGCCCGCATCTCCGCTGACCCGGCCTGGGCCAAGCGCATCGAGCGGCAGCCCCAGGTCAGCACCATCTACATTGCCATCAACACCACTATGCCGCCTTTTGACAACCTGAAGGTGCGGCAGGCCCTCAACCACGCCATTGACAAGCAGCGGGTTATTCAGCTTTCCAATGGCCGCGGAACGGTAGCCAATCAAGTCTTGCCGCCCCTGATGCCCGGTTATGATAAGGATTACAAAGGCTACGAGTACGACCCGGACAAGGCCAAGTCTCTGCTGGCCGAGGCCGGATTCCCCAATGGTTTTGAGACCAGCATCGAATGTATCTCGGTGGAACCGCAGCCCAAGCTGTGCGAGTCTTTCCAACAAGACCTGGCCAAAATCGGCATTAAGCTAAATATCAAAACTCTGGCCGCGCCCAATGTGATTGAAGACGCCGGCAATGGCAAAAACCCGCTCACCTGGTCGGGCGGCCTGGGCTGGATTCAAGATTATCCCGATCCCGATGACTTTTACGCGCCCATCCTCGGCTGTGATTCTAACGTGGCCGGCGGCTGGAATTGGCCGCGTTACTGCAATGAGGAATTGCATAAAAAGAGCCTGGAACTGCTGGCGGTTACCGACCGGGCCAAGCGCCTGGAGGAGTACAAATCCTTTTTCAAAACTTTGATGGACGACGCCGTTTGGGTTCCGGTGTTCCACGGCGAGTACACCATCGCCCATTCCGAGAATTTTCACGGCCAGCCCACCTTCACCCACCCAGAACACCTTTTCCGTTATGAAACGATGTGGTTGTCGAAGTAAATCAAAAGGGAACTGAGGGAATTGTTTCCTCAGTTCCCCGGGTCTTCAAGTTCCCTCGAAACTATCGTGGCACTCACAGACCTTGACCAACGCCCCAAAACCTCCGGCTCCTTGCAGGCGGCTTCGCTGCCTCGCCGTCTGACCCCGCCGCCGAGCGAGGCCGGCTACCTGGCTATGGCCTGGCGGCGGCTGCGGCGCGACCGGGCGGCCCTGCTGGGCGCACTCCTGATTGGGGTGATTTCGCTGGCTGCCATTTTTGCCCCTGTCCTGGCCCCGCATGATCCCGCCGAGCAGTTTCGGGATGGCCTGACCCTGGACGGACAGCCGGTTCCAAGCACCTGGTTATCGGAGGGAACGGGACGCTTTCCGTTAGGTACCGACGCCAACGGGCGCGATTTGTTGAGCCGCATCCTCTACGGCGCGCGGGTTAGCCTGGTGGTGGGGGTATTGGCCAATCTGCTGGCGGTGGCCCTCGGCGCCCTTATTGGGGCGGTGGCCGGTTACTTTGGCAACCCTCTGGAAATGCTGCTCATGCGCTTTACCGATGTGATGATGGCCTTCCCCACCCTGCTGCTGGCTATGACTTTGGTGGCTATCCTCAGCCCCAGCATGTGGATTATCATCGTGGTTATCGGGCTGGTTTACTGGACCTGGATTGCGCGGGTAGTCTATGGGCAGGTGTTGGCGCTGCGGGAGCGAGATTTTGTGATGGCGGCCTGGGCGGTCGGCGTCAAGCGGCGACGGATTCTGGCCCGGCACCTGCTGCCGCAACTCATCCCCACCATCATCGTGTGGGGCACCCTGGGCATTGCCACCAACGTGATGCTCGAAGCCAGCCTGAGCTACCTGGGCATCGGTGTGCAGCCGCCCACCCCCAGTTGGGGCGGGATGATCCAGCAAGCCCAATCTTTTTACCGCACCGCCCCCTGGCTGGTCATCTTCCCCGGTCTGGCCATTATGATCACCGTGTTTGCCTTTAATTTGTTGGGCGACGGCCTGCGCGACGCCCTCGACCCCAGCCAGCGGGGAAGAAATTAATAATTGACAATTGTCAATTCACTATTTTGTCATTGTTAGCATTGAACCAATTATGTGGATTTTTATCGCTCGTCGTTTGGTACAGGCTATCCCGGTGTTGTTTGGCATCTCGGTGCTGACGTTTCTGCTGATTTATTACCTGCCCGCCGACCCCGCCCGCATGTACGCCGGCCCCAGCGCCACTGTGGAAACCGTCAACCGCATCCGCCACGAATTGGGCCTGGATCAGCCCCTGTGGCTGCAATACACCCATTACGTGGAGCGGCTGCTACAAGGCGACCTGGGTTTTTCTTACCGCAAGCAGGTTGCCGTGACCGATTTGATTCTGAGCCGGATTCCCTATACCTTTGCCCTTATTGCCGGGGGGATTCTGGTAGAACTGGTGCTGGGGCTATCGGTGGGCATTACCTCGGCCCTGGGGCGAGGACGTTGGCCGGATCGGGTCGGTATGGCGATTGCCTTGCTGGGGGTTTCTGCGCCGCCGTTTTGGCTGGGCCTGTTATTGCTCTATTGGTTTGGCTTTTTATTGCCTATTTTTCCCCTGGGGGGGAGTGGAACGCTGGCTCACCTGGTTTTGCCCGCCCTCACCGCCGGACTGGGGGGAGCGGCCTGGTATGCCCGCATGATGCGCTCCAGTATGCTGGAGGTGCTGGCCAACGATTACGTACGCACGGCCCGGGCCAAGGGCCTGGCTAATTCCTGGGTGGTGCTGCGCCACATTCTGCCCAACGCCTTGAATCCCATCATCACCATGGCCGGCATGGACATTCCCTGGTTCATCGGCGGGGTGGTGCTGGTGGAGCGGGTGTTCAACTGGCCGGGAGTGGGGCGCATGGCCGTGGAAGCCATTGAGACGGTGGATGTGCCCCTGATTTTGGGCACGGTTATCTTTACGGCCTTGATGGTGGTTTTAAGCGGCATCCTGATTGATGTGGTGCAAAGCCTGGTTGACCCACGCATCCGGCACAGCCAGTCATGACGACCGCCGACGGCGGACGGACGACCGCTGTAAATCCTGCTTGGCGGTCGTCGGTCAGCGGTCAGCCGTCACGTTGACCCTTATCTCCAATAAAAATTTATTAGGCAAAGGAGCAAACTTTTATGGCTACTCATCATTTGGACGATACTCAACCCCATGCCTTTTGGGATAACTCCCACCCGGCGCGGGTGCGGATTCAATCCGGCGATACGGTGGTGTTTGAAACGTTGGAGGCCTCGGCCAATCAATTTACCCCTGCTTCGGGCAGCGAGGCTGTCGCCAGCTTAAGTTTTGACCCCATCCATCCCCTGACCGGGCCGGTTTACGTCGAGAGTGCGGAACCAGGCGACGCCCTGGAGGTCGAAATTATCAGCCTCCAGCACAAAGGCTGGGGCTGGAATGCGGTTATCCCCGGCTTTGGGCTGTTGGGCGATGAATTTACTACCCCTTACCTGCATCACTACAAAATGGCAGGGGAAGTCTGCTACTTTAGCGACAAGATTCAGATCCCTTATGAACCACACTGTGGGGTGATGGGCGTGGCCCCGAGAGAGCCAGGCCGGCTCAACACGATTCCGCCCCGTGAAAACGGCGGCAATATTGATATTCGCCACCTCAACCCCGGCGTCCGGGTCTTTTTCCCGGTGCTGGTTCCCGGCGCGCTCTTCTCCTGCGGCGACTGCCACTCGGCCATGGGGGATGGCGAAGTCAACGGCAGCGGCATCGAAACCCCCATGACGGTGACGCTCAAATTTACCCTGCACAAAGGGCTGAACATCCCCGAACTGCGCTTCATTACCCCGCCGGGCAAAAAGCTGACCAGCGCCGATGAAGGCGGCTATTATGTAGTGACCGCGCACGGACCTGATTTATTTAAAAACGCCCAGCAAGCCATACGCTATATGATTGATTACCTGGTTGCCGAACATGGCTTGACCCGCGAGCAGGCCTACTGCCTGTGCGGCGCAGCGGTGGATTTGAAGATCAGCGAAATTGTGGACGCGCCCAACTGGATGGTCTCGGCTTACCTGCCGTTGGGTATTTTTAAGTAGACCGGGGACGGGAGACCGGAGACCGATGACCCATACCCGGTTATTGGTCCTCGGCCTCCCGTCATCTTTATTAACAGGTGATTTGATCTCGTCCCCAAACTCAGTTCGTTCCCAAACTCAGTTCAGTTCGTTCCCAAACTCAGTTTGGGAACGAGATTAGCGGCCTGTGAGAAATTTTTAGCGCGCCAGCACATCACCAAAAGCGGCAATCTGGGCGCTGTGTTCCCGTTTGTGGCCGTAAAACGTGTAGACGATAAAATCATCCAGGTCGTACTCTGCGCCATACCAGGGCAAAGTTCCGTTTTGGCGGTAGGTTTCGGGGGGGATTTGGGGGGCCAGGGCCATCACCTGGGCGTGGGCTTCATTCAATTCGGCCAATACCTCAGCCATAGATCTGTTACGCCGCAGTTCCACCTCGCCGTCGTTAAAGTGCAGCGGTCCAAGTGTGCCCATTTTTTCCAGGTACGGGGTTGGACCGCCGCCCAAAAACCCGGAGAGCACCTCAATCAGCATGTGCTCATAAGAAGCCAGATGGGCAATAATATCTTTGACCGACCAGACCCCGCACGCCCCGGGCCGGTTCACCTCGGCCTCAGGAAAATCTTTAAGCGTATTGAGCACGGTTTGCTGCCCGTACTTTAAAATATCCACCGTATTCATCTTTCCCCCCTGGCTAACTATAGAAATTAAGCCGCAACGGCAAATACCCTAAGGGTTTCTAAAACCCTTAGGGTACCCATTCATTGAGGCCAAATATTATGCCGCAACCTGTTTAAATTGTCGAGTTGACGTCGGCACAGCAAACCAGAGGGCATACCCTAACCAGGCCAGACTGACCCCCAGCAGCACCCCACCGGCTGTGCCGGCCAGATGCGGCAGCGGCGGGGCAAAGGCCAGCAGCGGCCCCCCCAGAAGCAATAATAAACCGGCCCAACGCGGCAGAACCGCCGTCCGCATGATCGTCACACCGATCAAGAGTGCGCCCAAGCTAAAGATCAGCCCGGTTGCCATAAAAATCAGGCCCAACGGCCCGCCAAACAGCGGCCCGGAGTCGCTGAGCAGAGGTTGAGTTTGAAGGTTGGCTGCCAGGACCGGAACTACATAAGCATCAATAATAAGCACGCCCACAAATAAGGCGCTGCCCAGGGTGAACAGAATGAAGCCGGCCAGGCCGGCCCGGCCCAGAGATGGCGCGTGCCCGGCATACAAGCCCAGCATACCCAACATGCTCAATAGATCACCGATGATAAAAATTGTGTGGATGGTAAGCCAACTTTGAAGGAGCAGTGCGCCCGGGTCGGCGGTTTCATCGGGGTGTAAAACAATTGGTATTGCAACCAAGATGCCGGCCAGCAGCAAAGCCAGCCCGGCCCAGCGTGTCAATTTTGTTGATAACATGCTTGTCTCCTTAAAAAATGTGACTAATGTTAAGAACAAGTGACCGGCGCTTCAGGATTGATTGGCTACTCCTCGACGAATGAGGAAGGCCGGTCACTTTGCACTTGTGCTGTACATGAGCCAAAAATGTAATTGGTAATTTAACTGATTCGTTGTCCACCGACCAAAGCAGCGTAATTGAGCCAACGCGCGGGCTAAAGCGCCGTAAAGAGCCTCGCCCGTACTGGCTAAAATCTGGCGCACCAATTCTTGTTAGGATTGCAAATAGAGTCGATACTTACAAACATTTGTAAAGCCAATTTTCTTGTATACGGTATATCCCATCGAAGATGCTTGTAAAATTCCAACTCGATACCCCATCTGTTTTGCTTCAAGCAAAGGTATCACGGTCATGATGCTACCAATTCCTTTGCGTCGCGCCTCTGGAAGCGTTGCGACGGCATAGATACCCGCTACGCCGGAATCTAAGACCAGGGCTGACGTCGCCACCGGAACGCCATCTAAAAATCCGATATAGCGATGTTGGGCCTCATACTGCGGATTGGTCAGAGTCGCTTCAACTCTTGCCATGGCCTGAGTAACGATATCCGGGAAACCCGTCCCAACGCCCGCAAGCCAGGCCCAGAGCTTCTGCATCTCTGTATTACGTACTTTCTGGATCGTAAAATTCGTAATCAGGTCGGGTTTGTTATCAACTAATCCCAGGTCAATTGCCATACCGGGGACCTCCCCGGCCGGTTCCAGGCCGTATTGTTCCAGCAGCGATCCAAGATTATCGGGTTTTGCTTGCGGCCCAATCCACCAAAATGCTGGCGCACCTTGTTCATTTATTTTAGTCTGAAGGCTGTCGAAGGTTGCCCTTACCTCATCTGATTTCAACTTAGCGGAAAGTACCCCGTTAAATAAGGGAACCTGAATACCGGTGTAGAACCAAACCACATTTGATGTCGCTTGCAAAGTGCTTCCGTTTGCGCGGCCATAGGTAGACCAGAAGGCAACCATATTCGATTCCAACACAGTTAACAACTCAGGTGATGATATATCTTCAATAATTCTTTGCGTCACAGATTCCCTGCATCTTCTCTTTCATTATTTCTAAATCGTTATGACTGGTAAAAAATTTTCACAGCTCGCGTCGTTGTCATCCCTTAGGGACGGCGATGCTCAAAGTATAGCGCAATCTTAGATTCAAAACATCGGGAGAAATTCCCAACCTGGGAGATGGGCCGGGCTGGAGAGGCGGCCGGTGGGATGGGAAGAAATACCTATAAGGCAGATTCAAACCAGGTTGTGGCGCAGGGCAAAAGCGGCGGCTGCGGCCCGGTTGTCGGCGCCGGTTTTGTTGAAAATATGGGTGAGGTGATTGGCCACGGTCTTTTCACTGAGGACTAATGCCTGAGCAATCTGGCGATTGCTCTTGCCGGCAGCAACGAGGCGCAGCACTTCAACCTCGCGCTGGCTCAGGCCGGCCGGGAAAGAAGGGGAGGGTGGTGAAGAGAGGTCTTGCTGCCGTCGGCGCAGCCGCTCTACTTCAGGAGCATTGCCCAACTCCCGAAAAAGGGCGATGGCCTGGTCCAAAAGCGGCCGGCCCGCCCTGCCCTCAACCAGGGCCAGTTCCGCCTGGGCTGCCAGTGTTTGGGCCAGTTCTATTTTAAAGCCCTCGCGCCGGGCCACCGTTTCAGCGGCGGCCAGGGAGGCTTGAGCGGCCGGCCAATCGCGCCGGTAAATCTCAATGGTTCCCAGCAGGCGATCAACCAGCGCATCGTGAAACTGGCCGCGAAACGGCTCAAGCTGACCATAGTAGCGGGTTAAACTTTCTTGATCTTCCAGGCTAAGGGCCAGCATCGTTAAATGGGCCAGGGCCTCGGCGGTTGGCATGGCCGTGACCGGGAGGCGAGTTAGCAGCATTTCCAGTTCAGCCCGGCACGCCTGGGCCGCCTCCCTTTTTCCCTGGGCCGCCTGCGCCATGCCCAGCCAGCCCAGATACCACACCAGCGCCCCCGGCCCGATGGCCCGCAGGCTGGCTGTCGCTTTCACCAGGGCGGCTTCGGCAGCAGCGTAGTCGCCGCGATAATAAGCCATCATTCCGTGGATAACCTCTAAAAACGCCGCCGGTTCCGGGCTGGCTAACTGCTCCACCACCGCCTGGGCTTGAGCAAGCACCTGCTCGGCCTCGGCCCAGCGCCCTCCAAAAATATGCCCTATTGCCTGCATAGAATAGATATGGCGCAGGTGATAAAGATCGTGGCTGCGCTGCGCCGCTTCCAGCCAGTGCGGAATCAAGGCAAAGACACGCTGCGCCGCTGCGCTCCAGGCGTAGGCTATGGTTAAGCAGGCGTAACATTCGGCGGCCTCAACGGGATCATCCTGCTCCATGGCCAGGGCCAGCGCCCTTTCCAGCAGGGGCAAACCGGTGTGCCAATAGTTGGCCCTGACCAGCAAGTTGCCATACGTCCGGCTCGCGGCGGCTACCAGGCGGTCATCTTCTAGTTGATGGGCCAGCTCCAGGGCTTGCTGCCCATAAGCCAGGCCCTCGCCCTGCTGGTGCAGGCTGACCACCAGCAGGCTGCCCAGGTCGCCCAAAACCTGGATCAGGCGGGGTTGGGGCTGGGGTAAGCCCCGGAGCAGCCGCAGCGCCATTTCAAATGCCTGGCGCGCCTCCGGCAGCGACTCCAGCCGCCAGAAGGCTTGCCCCAAACGGTGGGCGGCCAGCGCCGCAGCGGCCGGGTCGCCCGCCTGGCTAAACCAGCTTTGGGCCGACTCAAAAGCAGCGGCTGCCTCGCGTTCCTGCCCGGCCAGTAAGGTGGCCTCACCCAGGCTGAGCAGCAAGCGGCCGCGCTGGGGGTCAGCCAGACCGAGCAGGTTCAGGGCGGTGTGGTAGTGAACCGCCGCCTCGGCATACGCATAAGTTTGTAGCGCCCCCTCGGCCGCCTGGCGAGCGTAGGCGACGGCGCGAGCGGAGTCGCCGCTGTGGCTAAAGTGAAAGGCCAACTCGGCCAGGCGCTGCGCCCCGGCCTGGGGAGGACGCGCCTCCAACGCCCGGCCAATGGCCCCGTGCAGCCGTTTGCGCCGGGCAGCGGTCACTTCCTGGTACAGACACTGGCGAATGGCGTCGTGGCTAAAGGTGAATACACCCGGTTTGCCCGGCTGAATCAGGCGGGCCTGGATGGCCGCTTGCAGCGCCTCTTCCACCGCTTCTTCCTCCTGCTCTACCACCTGGGCTAGCAAAGCCGCCTCAAAAGTGCGGCCGGTAATGGCAGCGGAGCGCAGAGTCTCCAGTGTTGGAGCGGGTAGCCGGGTAAGGCGCTGGCGCACCGCGCCGATAATGCTGGCCGGTAGCATTTCACCGGGCTGGCCGCGCCACTGCCAGCCGGAGCGGCTTGGTTCAACCTGACCGGTTTCTTGCCAGCCGCGCAACAATTCCTCGGCCAGAAAGGGGTTGCCTTCACTTTGGGTGTAGAGAAGCTGGCTCAATTTTGGGGCAAGCGGGGCTTGTAGATAGGCGGCGGCCAGGGAGGTAATGGCTGTGGGAGCCAGCGGAGATAGGGTCAGGGTGGTCAGCCGGCGCAGGCGAGTCAGTTCCGTCAGGGCGTGTTCAAAGGCCGCCGGGTAAGCCGCCTCCCCGGCTCGATACGCGCCTACGATGAGCAGCGATGCGCTCGACTGCCGCCGGGCCAGGTAACACAACAGGTCCAGGCTGGCCGGGTCGGCCCAGTGCAGGTCATCCAGGATCAATACCCCTCCGCTGGCAGGGGAGGCCGCCGCAGCCGCCAGAAAGGAGCTGACCGCTTCAAACAGGCGCAGCCGGGCCTGCTCCGGCGGCAAGGCATAGCCGGGCGCTGACTCGCCCAGGCGCAGGGTCAACTCCGGGAAGATGGTGGCCAGGATGGAGGTCAGCGGGCCGGATTGAGCGTGTAAAATTTCCAGGGGAGCGGTGCGAATATAGGGGCTGAGAGCTTCGAGAAAGGGGAGGTAGGGCGGCATGCCTTCGGCCTCCGAAGCGCCGCCTTGCCAAACCAGCGCCCCGGCGCGGCCCGCTTGCGCGGCCAGGGCTTGCAGCAGCCGGCTCTTGCCGATACCGGGGTCGCCGGAGAGCAGGACAACTTGCAGGCGTCCCTGCCGGGCCTGTTGGAACTGCGCCCACAGGTGATTGAGTTCCCGTTCTCGGCCCAGCAGGGTGGGTTGGGTGTCAGTGGGTGGTTCCGGCGCTGCCATACTGACAGGTTACCTTATTTCACTCAGCAAACATTTCGGCCAGGGTTGCTAACACGTGTTTCTGGGTCTCCTGAGCTATCTCGCCCAGGCGTTTCACCAATCTTTTCTTATCCACCGTGCGGAGTTGATCCAAAACGATTTGCCCGGTTTTACCCTCAAACTCACAGGTAACACGGGTGGGATAGGCATGGCCTTTGCTGGTCATGGGGGCGACGATGACGGTGGCAATGTGTCGGTTCATCTCATCGGGGGAAACGATAACACAAGGCCGAGTTTTCTTGATTTCACTGCCGATGGTTGGGTCAAGATTGACCCAATAGACTTCAAAGCGCTTGACTACCAAGCCCATTCCCGTTCATCCCATTCACTCAGACTCACGGTTTCATCAAGCAATTGATCATCCCCGGCCTGGGCCATTTTTTGGAAATGCTCATCCCAGTTCTGCCGGGGTAGATGGGGTAAGCGGACAATCAATTGATCCGGCAGGATTTCCAGCTCCACTTCTTCCCCAAAACCGAGTTGTTCCAATACCGGCTTGGGGATGCGGATGCCCTGTGAATTGCCGATTTTTACGATTTTGGTTTTGATTGTTGGATATAGCACGACGCACCTCACTTTATAATTACATTGTAATTACAAAATGATTAGAGTCAAAAAACTCCATTAATAATCTCTAGTTTTTAATCTCCCGCCCGGCGTACTGGCGCTGGTAATACTCCTGGTAGCGGTCGCCGCTTTTGATTTTGCGCCACCACCACTCATTGTCCACGTACCATTTGACCGTCGCCTCGATAGCCTGCTCAAAGGTGTGGGCGCTGCGCCAGCCCAGGGCCTGCACTTTGCTGCAATCGAGGGCGTAGCGCCGGTCGTGGCCGGGCCGGTCGGTGATGGGTTGGATCAGGCTTTCGGGTTTGTGGAGCAGCCGCAGAATGGCGCGGGTCATCTCGAGGTTGGTGGTTTCCACGCCGGTGCCCAGGTTGTAGATTTCGCCGGGCCGGCCTTGGCGTAAAACCACGTCAATGCCCTCGCAGTGATCCTGCACGTATTGGTAGTCGCGCATTTGCAGCCCGTCGCCGTAGAGGGGCAGGGGTTTGTTGTCAATAGCGTTGGTGATAAAAAGCGGCACCGCTTTTTCCGGGTACTGGTAAGGGCCGATATTGTTGCTGCCTCGGGTGATGGTGACGGGGAGATTGAAGCTGGTGTAATAGGCCAGGCACATCAAATCGCCGCCGGCTTTGGCCGCCGAATAGGGGCTGCGC
>CAZDMM010000091.1:0-14995 GCA_964505845.1 uncultured Caldilineaceae bacterium | reverse complement strand
CCTGGGACGCCCGCCGCGCCGGAGGCCACACGCCTACCAGCCGCAGCAACCTGTCCCGCCCGCCCGCCCGCGTCCCCGTCCCCCTTGGCCCCGCCCTCGGTCCAAACCCTCGCCCCCGCCATCTGACGCGCCAGTGATAGAACCGAATGGCCCTCCACCTCGGGCAAGTGATGCAGCCGAACCGGGCAGCGAATATGTCCGCTGGGTGCAGAGCACGCTGAACTGGGTTATGAATCTGCGTCTGCCGGTTGATGGCATCATGGGGCCGGAGACGCGCAGCGCTATCCGCGGCTTTCAGCGGCGTGAAGAACTGCCGGTAGACGGCATCGCCGGGCCGGAGACGAAACAGGCGCTCATTGCCGCCAGAAAGCGGCTGTCATCGGCTGCGGAAGAATTCGAAGCATTCGATACTGAATTCACCGGTGAGATTTGGGAAGGGGAAGTGAATCACCGCAGTCGTGACTATATCCGCTGGGTGCAGCAGGCCCTGAACCGGATCCTCGGCCTACGGCTGACCGTAGATGGCATTATTGGAGCACAGACGTGTAGCGCCATTCGCACCTTCCAAGAGTGCTATGGCCTGACCGTGGACGGCATCGTCGGGCCGCAGACCGAGCGGGCGCTCATCGCCGCTGGGGCGGGCCAGCCACCGCAGACTACCACGAGTACTCCGGCAAGAGGGACCAATGTCTCGGTCAATACTCCGCTGTCCCAAAACGGCCCAGGTTTCTACAGTTATGTCAGCTCTGGACGGCGTTATGGCCAGGTTCAAACGATTCAGGCTTTGCAGGCCATCGGCAGAGCATGGCAGCAGACACATTCCAGTGGGCCACGAATTGGTATCGGCGATATCAGCTTCCTAGGAGGCGGTGAGATGCCACCGCACAAATCCCACCAGACCGGCTTGGATGTGGACATTCGCCCTATGCGCAGCGATGGTCGAGAAGGCCCGGTGCGCTATCAGGACGCGGCCTATTCGCGTGTCCTCACCCAGGAGCTGGTAGACCGGATCATCAACAACGGCATCCTGCATGTACAGTATATCTTGTTCAATGACCCGAATGTCAGGAGTGTCAGGCGTCAGCCGGGTCACGACAACCATCTTCACATTCGGTTCTACCCGCCCAGTGCGTCATCATCCAATCCGGAATACGACTGTGTCAAAGGTAAACATTGGCGATCTGGTCTTTTTTAAGATTGACGTGGATGACCCCGAGGAGATTGATCACGTGGGGATATGCCTCGGCGTGGACACGCACGGCCATTACCGTTTCATTTCGAGTCGCCAGAAAGCGAACGGCCCGACGTTCGCTGATGTCGGTGGACGTTCAGTGTTAGATGGCAACGGTACATATGCCAAGAGCTTTCGCGCCGTACGCCGGCTTTGAAGGGAAGGCCATGATCGTTGACTGTCACTATCACGCCGGCAAAGGCGATGGACAGACCCGACTGTGAAGCATTGGAGCAACAGTCTGATGGACGACCGGGTCTTTACTTACGCCAACTCAAACCAAGCACGCTTTATCAGAGGGTTGGCAGAATTTGTCCGTTTCCCCAGCGTCAGCGCCCAACCTCAGCACTCGACTGAGGTTAGACGTTGTGCGGAATGGCTGGCTGAACACTTACAGGCGATCGGTCTCAAGCGAGTACGGATCATCCCAACCGCGCGACATCCACTTGTGTATGCGGATTGGCAGAATGCGCCGCAGCAGCCGACGGTTTTGATTTACGGGCACTACGATGTGCAGCCGGGCGACCCTCTGGCCGAGTGGAAATCGCCACCGTTTCAGCCCAGCCTGCGCGGTGCTAACCTTTACGGCCGGGGTGCATCCGACGACAAGGGACAATTGTTCATCCACGTCAAGGCGCTGGAGTGTTACCTGCGCACGGTGGGCAACCTGCCGGTCAACGTCAAGTGCCTGTTCGAGGGCGAAGAGGAAATCGGCAGCCCAAACTTGCCGGCCTTCCTGGCGCGTTACCGGCAGAAGTTGAGCGCCGATGTAGCCATCATCTCAGACATGCCCATTCTCGCGCCTGACCGTCCGGCGATTACCTACGCTTTGCGCGGGGCGCTTGGCCTTGAACTGGAGGTTGCAGGGCCTAAGTACGACCTACATTCGGGCATTTTTGGCGGAGCGGTTCACAACCCACTTCAAGCTCTGGGTGAAATCATCGCGCGGTTGCACGACGCCGGCGGCCGGATAGCCATACCCGGTTTCTACGACCGGGTGCGGATTTGGAGCGAGAATGAGCGTGATTTTATGAGCCAGAATGGTCCCACAGACAGCGAGATTTTACGTCATGCCCAAGTCGGTTGCGGCTGGGGTGAGCCTTACTTCACTTTATACGAACGAACAACCATTCGCCCAGCTCTAACCGTGAACGGTATCGTGGGTGGGTATCAAGGGGCAGGCCCTAAAGCTGTGATTCCGGCCCGGGTGGTGGCCAAGCTCAATTTTCGCCTGGCGCCGGACCAGGACCCCCAGGAGATTGATAGGCTGTTTCGCCGGTATGTGGCCGACATCACGCCGCCTACCGTGCGTACCACGATTCGGACGCAACTTGCTGCGCCACCTGCCCTCGTTGACCGTAACCATCCGGCCATGCGAGCTGCTGCCGTCGCCTATCGTCGGGGATTTGGAGCAATGCCCGTCTTTCTGCGTTCTGGGGGGACCATTCCGGTGGTTAATTTGCTGCACCAGGCCCTGGGCATCCCCACGGTTCTAATGGGCTTTGCTTTACCGGACGATCAAATGCACGGGCCGAATGAAAAGTTTCATCTGCCCAATTTTTTCAATGGTATTATCACGTCCATTTGCTTTCTGTCTGAAGTTGGCCTAAGGCTGCAACCGACGTATGGCGTGGCAGAAATCCGCTCAAAAAGTATCGAAAGTGCAAGCCCAGGAGTTTTGCGGTGATCATTGATTGCCACTGCCACGCCGGCAAAGGCGATGGGCTGACCGGCCCGTGGGACACGGCTGCGCCGTTAGAACGCTACATGCGACGGGCGGCGCAAGCTGGCATTAACAAAACTGTGCTCTTCGCCGCCTTTCACTCTGATTATGCCGTTGCCAACCGTGAGGTGGGACGCATAGTGGCCAGCCGCCCCGACCGTTTCTACGGCTTTGCCTTCATCCATCCCATGAATGACCGTGGCCGGGTGCTGCGCCTGGTTCAGGAGGTTGTCGAACGCTTTGGCTTCGTGGGTATCAAAGTGCATCGTTATGATGCTCGCATCACCCGCGAGATTTGCGAGACGGCCCGCACTTACAATTTGCCGGTGTTATATGATGTGATGGGTGAGGTCTCAGTGTGTGAGTTGTTAGCAACGGAATATCCTGAGGTGAACTTCATCATTCCCCATCTGGGCAGCTTCGCCGACGACTGGCGGGCGCAACAAGCTTTTCTTGACCCCCTGGCCCGCCACGCTAACATCTACACCGACACCTCCGGCGTGCGCCGTTTCGATTTGTTGGTTGAAGCGGTACGGCGAGCCGGGCCGGGCAAGATTCTCTTCGGCTCTGACGGGCCGTGGGTGCATCCGGGGCTAGAGTTAGCCAAAGTTCGAGTGCTCGGGTTACCGCCTGCGGCTGAACAGCTCGTGCTTGGCCAGACGTTTCTGCGGTTGATCGGCCAGGGGCACAAATCACAGCCTGATACCGGGCTAACCCGCAAGTTCGAGAGGCGCTTTGATCGGCCAAAAAACCCTTTACACCCTTCGCTATCCCTGGATCCCTGGGTAGTTAGCCCACTTGCACCGGAGTAATTTAGCCACAAGGTGATAGTCGTCATAATCTAGGGTCTGTCCAGAATTTTAGGAAGCTCGGCCTGGATAGCCATATCCAGGCCCCATCGCCGGATATGGCTATCCGGCGAGAGCAAGCTCGCCTAAAATTTCGGACGCACCCATAATCTAAAAGAGGCTATTGACATTTGTTAATAAAAGGCCTTAAAATGTGAGATAAGATATTTTTCCCAGCAACATTTCTCCAATCTCTACATAAGTATTTGCCCCCATTCTACCAACGGCGCCGTTAAACATTACCTCTACGAACCTCGTTAGCCAATTACAGCGTAACTGTATCATCTTTAGTCTTTCCGGTGAGTATTCCGGTTTATCTAAAGGCATCCGGCGTTATGTTCGGACGGCATTCAAGTTGTTCAAGGAAATTATGGATACCAAACATTCACTCAGGATGCAGACCAAAATAGGTCTGGGACTGGTGATTACCAGTAAATTACTGCAAGTAGCGGGCGTAGAGCTTGAACAGCTCATCTGGCGCGAGCTTGCCGACAACCCGGCTCTCGAGCTGGTTAGCGTAGCAGGGTCGCCGGCCCGGCAGCGCCTCGTCCATTCGGCTGGGTCTGGCTTATCAAGCAAAAGCGCCGTGGCTGGTCATAGCCAAGCGATGATCCCAAGTATCGTCTCTGCCCAGGAATTTGACCGGATGGCCGAACAGGTCACAGCTACTCCCTCAGCCATTGACCAGTTGATTGCCCAGGCCGCCCTGATGGTTGATGGAGATGACCTTGAGGTGGCCATTTATCTGCTTCAATCGTTGGATGGGCATGGTTACTTAAGATCAACACCGGAAGAACTGGCAGCCGAGCTGAACATTTCCCCCACCTCGGTTGAGCGAGTTGTTCAAATTCTACACCAGCTAGACCCACCCGGTATCTGCGCGCGTAACCTGCATGAATGTTTGTTTCTTCAAAGTAAGCATCTTGAAACAGAGGGGGGCGATTGCCTGATCGTCCGTCGTATCCTGACTGAAGTTTGGGCTGACTTTACGAACCAACGCTGGAGCCGCGTGGCCCAAAAGCTGCACCTGCCCCTCAGCGCCGTCGAAGAGGCCCGGCATTTTATGGCCCAGAATTTTTACCCTTACCCTCTGCAATTGGTTGAAGATGGTCCGGCAAACCACGATGTTCTCGCCTATGCCGATATGATAATTTACCGCCAGTCTGGTTGCGGCCCGTCAATTTACACGCTTGAAATTCCTCATGGCGAGGCCCTGGAATTAAAGGTGAGCGCCTGCTTTGAAAAGGCTTTGTCTGCCGGGACCGGCGCGGCAGGGGGATTGTCGGCGGTGGAAATGGCCTGGATCAGAACGCAGGTTGACCGCGCCCGCGTCTTTATCACCGCCCTGGACCAACGCTGGGCCACCTTGCGCCGCATTGGTGAATACCTTATTGACTATCAAGTTGAGTTTCTAAATTTCGGTCCACGCCACTTAAAACCGTTAACTCGCGCTGCTGTAGCCATGGCTCTGGGTCTCCATGAATCAACAGTCAGTCGCGCCATTACCGAAAAGAGTGTGCAACTGCCGGACGGCCAGCTTACACCGCTCAGTGACTTTTTCAACGCCTCATTAGCCACAAAGGAAGCCATTCGCCAATTGTTGGCCCGCGCCAATAAACCCTTGAATGATCACGAGATTGCAAATCATTTGCAGACTGAAGGGTTAAACCTGGCTCGGCGGACCATCGCCAAATATCGCCAACAACTTAATATACCGCCAAGCTATCACCAACAACACGATCGTGCCTGGAGCTTGGCCCAGAGAGTCTAGGAGGTTGGAATATGACAACTTCGCCAGAGACTTTGCAGGTGTGGCTTCATTCTTTTTGTCCAAATGGCAGCTTACCCTCAGAGGCAGTTACTTCGTGTTTGAGCCAGGCCCAGATAGCGACCCGTGCCATGCACCCAAATGAGGTGGGTGGACCGGGTATTATTATCTTATCAGACATCACCCCAGAGATATGCGAGTTCGTACAGGCAGTTAGCCGGAACGGCGCAGAACGCATCTTAGTTTTGGCGGCTGAAAAGGCTACTTTAGCCGGAGACGATGCCTGGCGAATTTTGCAGGCCGGCGTGTCTGATATTCTGGCTTGGAGTGACCTATCTGATCCGGGCAGTGTCATCGTGGCCCGCTTCAAACGATGGCATGCGGTGGATATAATGGTCGAGTCGCGGCTGGTTCGGAATCATCTTGTAGGCCAGAGTCGAACCTGGAAATCGGTGTTACGCAGCCTGGTCGAGGCGGCTCACTTCACCGACACTCCCGTTTTGTTGACAGGTGAAACGGGCACAGGCAAAGAATTAGCGGCGCAACTAATCCATACCCTGGATGAGAAGCGCAATAAACACGAACTGGTCATTCTCGATTGCACCACGATTGTTCCAGAGTTATCCGGTAGCGAGTTGTTTGGCCACGAACGAGGCGCTTTTACCGGAGCCGTCGCTGCTCGTGATGGCGCTTTTGCCATGGCGAATGGGGGGACTTTATTTCTGGATGAAGTCGGCGAACTCCCTTTAGGCTTACAGGTCCAACTGTTACGGGTGCTGCAAGAACAAATGTATAAGCGCGTCGGCAGCAATGCCTGGCGTCAGTTAGATTTTAGATTGATCTGCGCAACGAATCGAGACCTGCAACTTGAAGAAGCGCAAGGCCGATTTCGACGGGACCTGTACTATCGCCTTGCGGCCTGGACGATAAGGTTGCCTTCACTTCGTGACCGGATTGAAGATATTATTCCGCTGGTTCGCCATTTTATCCAGCAGGCATGTCCAGGGAAAGAACCGCCGGAGCTGGATGAAAGAGTCCAGGAGTATTTCCTCACCCGCGAATATCCCGGTAACGTCCGCGATTTAAAAAACCTCGTGTACCGCGTCGTAGCCCAGCACATTGGTTTTGGCCCAATCACCATTGGCAACATTCCCCCGGATGAACGCCCGGCGACAAAGACCGGCCCGCGACACTGGTGCGATGGTTCCATTGAAAAAACTATTCGTCGGGCTATCGCCATAGGGGCCGGGTTAAAGGAGATCAGGCAGGCGGTTGAAGAAATAGCCGTCAGAGTTGCCATCGAAGAAAATGGCAACCTTCAACGGGCTGCAGAAAAACTGGGAGTGACAGATCGAACCTTGCAGAAACGGAGAGCAGAACAGTGCCAACGAATCCAATCTATGATGAACGATAACTTGAATTAATGATAGTTGGTAAATAATATTCTCAATCAAAACCTGATCAAACCTTAGCTCGTCAGGGATTTTCCCGAGCGCCATGTACGCATGAAGATTGAAGGCGCCCCCTATCGTCTGGCAAGATGTGAAATGCCCGGCCAATTTGTTAAAAATACAAGCTGTGAGTATGATTGTATTGTTGCTGCAAAAGTTCCACCGCTTCTAAAATTAACCTCATTCACACGGTTTAAATTAGACGAGAGAAGGGCATAGTGATGATTGGGAAAAAAGTGCTGCTTATCTTGTCCATGCTGGGACTCTTTTGCCTGTTAGGGTTGCCGGCGGCGCATGCTCAAACCCCCACCCAGGTGATTGTCATTTATCCGGCGGCAGAACCCCAGGCCGACAGCATGGCCTTGAGTGTGTTTTTTACCCTTATTGACGAAAACGGCCAGCCCATGGCCAACCCCAATGTTGACTCGGCCGAAATTCAACTGGTGGGCGGCAACAGCAGCCCGGTGACGGCCACCGTTGAAGATCCCAAAACCCCCTTTTACATTGCCATCCTGCTCGACGCCAGCGGGAGCATGGCCAACGCCATGCCCAGCATGCACGAAGCCGCCCTGGCCGCCTTGCAAAACGCGCCCTCAACCGCCCGTTTTGGCGTTTTTAAGTTTAACGAACTAAAAATTGATGAACCGCTGCGTCCCATCGAAAACTTTACCAACGATTTAGTGCTGGTGGCCGGCGGCATCAAGGCCGTTCAGTCCGAGCCAAACGCCCCCACCTGTCTTTATAACGCCCTGTATCAAACCATTGAATTGCTGGATGAAGCTACCCAAAAACCCCAGGAGCGGCAGGCCATTCTGCTCTTTACCGACGGCAAAGACGAACGGGCCGATGGGACGCCCTGCAGCCAGCGCACCTTCCAGGATGTCATCAACCGCGCCACCCGAGACGCCCCCATTACCCCAATTCACGCCATTGGGCTTTGCTCCGATGCGGCTTGCAGCAACATCAAGCGGGAAGAACTGCGCGACATGGCCAAGGAGACTTTTGCCTTCTCCGCCGTGGGCAGCAAAGACCAATTGGGCGACCTGTTCCGGCAAATTATGGAGGGCCTGAGCAGCCAGTTAGTGGCTAAAGCCAACGTTTACCCCCACAAAGGCGATAACGATGCGGTTTTGCGGGTAACCTTGCGGGATCAGGGCAGCTTAACAGCCAGCTTTAAATTCTTTTCCGACCGGGATTACGCCGCGCCGGTGGCTCCCGCCACCATCCAAATCACCCGTTTAATCTACGACAGCGCCAAAGACGTGTACCATCTTTCCTTGAGCATGACCAACCCGCAGACTATCCAAAAGGTCATCGTCCAGGCCTGGGATAGCAAACGGGGCCAGATTCCGCCCGACCACATTTACGACCCGGTTTCGGCCAACGAGCTAGAGGTGGAGCCGGCCGGTTTTGAGGCCGGCCACGAATATAGTTTTAGAGTTTTAGCCACCGACAAGCAGGGCAATCTCATCCCTGACAAAGAGGGAAAATTATACCTGGCCGAGTCTGAGGCTGTAACCTACGACCCCAACCAATCGAAATTGGTCAACTTTTCCATCGAGTCGGTCACGCCGGATTATACCGCCGGCAAACTCGTCATCAATTTGACCGATATTCCCGATGAAGGCCGCATCAACCGCTACGAAGGTTTCATCATCGAAGCGGAAACTTCTAACCATGTGGCCGATTTTGAGCCAAAGCTGTACCAGGGTCGCGGCATTGAAGTGGATTTACCCCCGGCCCTCAAACAAATCCATGAAAACACCAAATACCGCGTTACCATCAAACTCACTACCAAAGATGATCTGACCTCTGAGGCGGTGACGGAGTTTGTGGCCGTTCCCCCGGCGGCTCCCGGCTTTTTTCAGAGCATCTGGCTGGCCCTGGTCAACAACCCGGTGATTACTTTTAGCATCATCATCATCATTTTGATTGCGGCCGTGGTGGTAGTGGTGTGGAACAGGCCGGCTAAAAAGGAAACGCTCCCGCCGCCCCTGCCTCGCCCGCCGATTGACCAAACCTTCATCAGCGTCTCTACCTCCAGCGTTGACGCGCCTCAGCCGCCGCCGCCCCCACCACCCGCCGCCCGCGCGGCTCGTTTGCGGGTAAAAGTGGTGCAGTCGCCCAGCCCTCCCCCGGAGCGAGAAAAGGTTTTTACTGTCTTCCCCCTGGTGGTAGGCCGGGATGGCTGCGATTTTAATGTGCCCGATCAGCGCATTTCGCGCCAGCATCTCAAAATAACGGTTCAGAACGGTAAATTTTATCTCACCGACCTGGAGAGCCGCAACGGCACCTTCATCGGCGAGGTTAAACTGCCGCCCCATCAGGCCACCCCGCTCAATGCTTCGACAACGGTGCGGCTGGGGCAGCAAACCCAGCTTGAACTGGAGGTGCAAGGATAAAGCCCATGCATCCCTCTGGCCGCGCCATTTTTACCCTGCCCAAAATTAGCGTTCCTCTCATAGTTCTGTTTCTGTTTATGCTCCTCCTGGCCCTGGCTCAGGCTCAAACCTCGGTGGCGGATGTAGCCATTACCCATCTGAACGCCACCGCCCTTGACACGGGCCAGGTGCAAATTTCGGCCCTGGTTTCGGTGCTGGATGAGGAGGGACAGCCGGCCCCCGGTTTGACGGCAGCCGATTTTACCGTGCAGGAGAACGGTACGCCGGTTGAAACCCAGGCTCTGACCGTAGGCCCGGCCACTCAACCGCTCACCCTGACGCTGCTGATTGAAACCAGCAGCAGCATGGCCCGGCCCGGCGCCAGGGGCGTGCCTTTGGACCTGGAAAAGGCTGCCGCCGTTGCCCTGCTGGAACAGTTGCAGCCCAACGACCGGGTAGCCGTCTATGAGTATAACGCCCAGGCTCGCTCGCAACTGGATTTTACTTACGATCACAACCTGGCCATTGACCAGGGTGTATTCAAACTCGCGCCCGCCGAGTCAGATGCTGCTTGCCTGTACGACGCCCTCTCTACCCTGCTGGAAAATCAGGCCGGCCAGGCCCAGGAGCGGCGGCTGATTGTGGTGATCACCGGCAGCCCGGATGGCGGCCCTGATAAAAATTGCAGCGGCGCTACCAGCGATGATGTCATCAAGGCTGCGACCGCTATTGATAAGGCCGTGCCCATTTTTGCGGTCGGCTTTGGCAATAAAGTTGCGGCGGATGAGCTGGTACGCTTGAGCCAGCGCACCGGCGGGCAGGGTTTGGTAGAGGCCGACCCCGGCAAATTAGCCGAGGCGTTGGTTAAAATGGCTAACCAGCTCAAAGGCCAGTATGAAATCAGTTATGCTACCTCAGCCCAGAGCGGTTTAGCCACCATTAAGATTAGCGAAAACAGTTCCGGGCAGGCCGATGATCGCCAAATCCTGATTCCGGCGGCCATCCCACCGACCCCTACCCCGCTGCCCCAATTTGCCATTGGCCTGGTCATCGAGCAAACCGGCGAAGGCCGCCTGCAAATTAAAGTCAATGTGCCCCCCGATGTGGCTCTGGAAAAAACCGAGCTGTTTGTAGACAACGAGTCGGAGCAGAAAGCCATCTCTCCGCCCTTCGATCAATTTTACCTGGATATTTCACGGCTCAGCCCGGGGACGCACACCGTTCGGGTGAAGGCCACCGCCAAAAATAAGGTGACGGCCATAGACGAGCGTGAGGTCATCGTGCCGGCCTCGCCCACCCCGCAGCCCAGCCCTACCCCCACCCCGCAGCCCAGCCCTACCCCCACCCCGCAGCCCAGCTTGTTGAGCAATACCGGCTTGACGTTGCCGCTCTTGCTGATTGTGGCCGGTTTGATCATCTTGCTGGCTCTGATTGGTTTAATCGGCTACTTATTGTTCTTTTACGCCCGGCAGCCGGCTATGACCCTGCCGACCCCACCGCCGCCCCCGCCCATTAACCCTATGATTACCATTGACGAAGAACCGGCCGTGCTGCCCCGCCCGCCCGTTGACAGCAAAGCCGCCGCCCGCGAGGCCAAGTTAGTGGTGGTTTCGGGGCATGAGGCTTTGAGCCAACCCGAATTCAAATTGCAGCAGACTGAGACCAGGCTGGGCCGAAACACCGCCAAAGAATCGTTTAACGATATTGCCATTCAGGACAAAGAAGTTTCCCGCTCGCATGCCAAAATCATTCGGCGGGAGCAGGGCTTTTTTATCCAGGACCTCAACTCCGCCTCCGGCACGTTTGTCAACCGGATCAGAGTCAGCCCCACCAACGATATCTTGCTGCAATCAGGGGCCGAAATTATGATTGGGCCTAATATAAGGTTACGCTTTGAACTGGTCATGCCACGGGCCATAGATCAAACCCTGGATGAATTTATTAGCCTGGATGGACTGCGCACTCAGGACGATACCGAAGACCCCGATCAAACCTTTTTTTCCAGACCCAAAAAGTAACCAAAGAACCAGAAACTATGTATCGTTGGTGCTCCAGATGTAATGAAAAACGCCGGGACGGCGAGACTGTTTGCCCCGTATGCCAGCAAAATACCGATCTTGAACTGGACCTTGGGGACACGCTGCGGATTGACGCCAAACGCGAGTTTAAAATTACCAAGCAGCTCTCCCACTTTACCGACGCCGGCATGTCGGCGGTTTATTTGGCCGAACGGACCGATAAACCCAACATGTTTGGGGCGATCAAGGTGGCTAAACCTTCCAGGGTTGAGGCCCTCAAGCGCGAAGCCGAAGTGCTGCAAAAACTCAGGCATGACCACATTATTCGCCTGGTCCACCCGGAGCGGGCGCTCTGGCAAGATCGTAAAGACAATACCACCCTGTACTTTTTTGCCCTGGAGTATATGGATGGCGGCTCCCTTAAAGATCGGCTTAAGCAAAAGCAAAAACTTTCTCTGGCAGAAGCGCTGCCTATCATCATGGCCGTTGGTCAGGCTCTGGGGTATGCGCATCAAAATAACTATTTGCACCTGGATGTCAAACCGGCCAATATCCTTTTTAGCTCCGATGGCCGGATAGTTTTGTCTGATTTTGGCATTGCCCGTGTAGAAACCCAGGCCGGTGAGCTAAAAAAGCGGATCGGGACTCTTTTTTACAACAGCCCGGAACAGCTTGCTAACCCGCCTACCCACACTCATAAAGCTGATATTTACGCCCTGGGGATTATGCTTTATGAGATGCTGGTGGGCGCAGATCGCTTTCGTCAGCATCGTAGCTCAAGTTCAAGTAAGGAGGATAGTCATGCGCCTGCCGGGGCCAAGCCGTCGCCCCACCCAAACTTGCCGCAATGGAATAATCTCCCGCCGCCTCGCAAATTTGAGCCTCACATCCCCCGCGCCGTGGAGCGAGTCATTCTCAAAGCCATTGCCCCCAACCCGACCGAGCGCTATGACTCAGTATCTGCCATGCTCGATGATTTAACCAAGTCGGTCACGCAGCCGCCGCCCCACAAAAATTTGTTATTGCTCCTGGCCGGAATCGGCGTACTCATCGCCCTTGGGCTGATTGGTTTGGGGATTTTCTTTATGCGCAGCCGTACCGACGAACCGGCAGCGGTTGCTACCCCGCCCACGGCTACAGCCACCCCCGCGCCCACCGCCACCAGCGTCCCTCCCCAGATCACGGTGGTGGAGCCGACGGCTACCCTGGCCCCGGTCAATACAGCCACGCCTCAAGCCGGCGACTCGCTCCCCAAACCGCCCACCTCCACCCGCGCTCCTACCAATACCCCTACCCTGGCGCCTCGGGCCACTACTCCGGCGGTTCAGGTCGAAGGCTCTTCGATTGAACTCATCGCCCCGGCCAATGATATTCAGTTGCCCAGCCAAACGGTGCAGTTTCAATGGCGCTGGCGTGGAAATAAAGGTTGTCTCCAACCCCCTGAGGAGTATGCTTTTGAAATTAGAGTCTGGCGGGATAATAATATTGACCCGCCGCAGGGAGCGATGGACGCCAAAGCCGAAAAATTAAATATCCAATGTGATCCTGATACCGAGATTCGCAGCTTTACCATCGGCAACATCAAGTCTGTGCCGGGTTTTCAAAACGCCCAGGAGGGTCGCTTTCGGTGGGATGTGGCTGTGGTTAAGTTAGACCCCTACCAGCCTGTGATTACCACCCAATTTTTTACGTTCTTTACCAATTAAAACCGGCAGCGCAAAGTCTTAAATCAGCAAAGGCGCTAAGCTAAATGGGCATAATTTTTGAGTCGGAAACGAATATTGGCAACAAACGCCAGGTGAATGAGGATAGTCTGTGGCCCAAAACCAGCCGTCACCCTCACCGGCCTGATGAGCCTTATGGGATGCTTTTTATCATTGCCGATGGCATGGGCGGGCACGGCGCCGGCGACGTGGCCAGCGAGTTGGTGGTTAAGGAGATGTCTACCACCTATTACAACCTGGGCGACGAGTACCCCGATATCAGGGATCGCTTGAGATTAGCCATTGAAACTGCCCACCAAAAAATTTGCCAGCAGGCAGCCGACGCCCCTGCCCTGGAAAACATGGGGTCTACGGTTGCCGCAGCCGTCGTCAAGTATGATGAAGTGTACGAACAGGGAGAAGTTTGGGTGGCCTGGGCCGGCGACAGCCGGGTTTACCTGCTGCGGCGCGGCCACTTGCAGCAGCTCACCAGGGATCATTCCAAGGTCTGGCCCCTTATTGCCAGCGGACAAATTACCTGGGACCAACTCCGTTTTCACCCGGAACGCTCCAGAGTTACCAATGGTTTAACCGCCCGCCGGGCCGAGGTCATCCCTGAGATAGAACGTTTTGATCTGGAACCGGGCGATCAAATTCTGCTCTGCTCAGATGGTTTGCCCGGCGAGGTGCGGCCCGAAGAGATTGAGCGAACCCTGGTTTCTACGCCACATGAGCAGGCCCTCTCAGCGCTCATTACCAGGGCTAATGCCCCTAAAGAGGTGCTCAAAGATGGGCAAATCGTCCGGCTGGAAGGCGGCAACGATAATATCTCGTCTATTCTCATCAACATTCCGGAAGCCGAGGGGGTTAAAACTGCCACCTATACCCCGGTAACCGTCGTCAGCGCCCCGGTCCGGGCCAAACCACCGCGCCTGGGATGGGTGGTGGGGGGTATCTTGGCCGGCGTTATCCTGGTAGGGTTGGGGCTGTTCCTGTTTGTGGGAACTCTGTGGAATAACGCTGCAGTTGGAGAAAGCAGCCTCAATCTTCCTCCCCCCTCAGCTACGCCCACCGACACCCCGGCCCCAACGGCCACGCTCCCCATCACCGTGATTGAACCAACCGATACGGCTACCGTCCAGCCTACGGTTACGGCTTTGCAGCCCACGCCGCCTCCCAACGAAACTCGCCTGCCCACCTCTACCCGCGAACCCTCGCCAACGCCCTCGCCCACCGCTACCTTCACCCCCATTCCGCCCACCGCCACCCCGCTGCTTACGCCTACCCAGGCTATCACAGCCACGTTGGATCCGGCGGCTTTTCCCATCCCGACCTTAATTGAGCCAAAACCCGATGCAGAGTTTGTCAAAGGCCGAGATGTTACCTTTGTCTGGCAATGGCCGGGCGGCCAGTTGCCAGACGAATACGGCTTTGAAATCCGTATCTGGCTGGGAGAGAATTATCATACCGGCACCTTTGGCGTCAAAGAGTTAAAATCAATTCTCAGGTATGACGCTCAGGCCCGGCAATATTCGGCCACCTTTCCCCTGGCGGGCGAGGGTATCACCACGACCGATGCTAACTATTTTTGGGCGGTTGGAATTGTGCGCATCGAGCCTTATGAGCCTTTGAAAATCGAGTCTGAACCTCGCAGAATCAACATCGTTGTGCCATAAACATAATCCTGTTGAATAACCTTTGCTGTCCTTCCCCAAACCTAAAAAAAGACCCACCTGCCGACGGTCTTTTTTATTTATTTTAGCCCTGCACAACCTAACTTTTGGTAGGGGACGCCTCGCAGAATTCCTGATACATTATAAGTGTAAACTTTATGCCGAGGAACCGATGAATACCTTTCTTAATAAATTAAGG
>CAZDMM010000090.1:0-15054 GCA_964505845.1 uncultured Caldilineaceae bacterium | reverse complement strand
GCGGGCGGCCTTCAAATCACGCTCGTGAAAATCCGCGCTATCGCTCATGCCGTGGATCATATAATAGGCTGCCTCCACTTGGGACAGCGCGGCCGGCAGCGTATCCGGCTTTAGCACATCGCCGACCATCACTTCCACCTGGTTAGACCAGGGCCGGCCTTGCAGCCGGCTGGAGTCGCGCACCAAAACCCGCACCTGATACCCGGCTTCTAACAGGCGAGGGATCAGGCGTCCACCCACATAACCAGTGGCCCCCGTAATGAGAATTTTACGCGGAATGTTCATTATAATAATACCTTGCTACCTTTGTCCGGCTGCTTTGACTGCTGTTACGCTCCGCACTGTCTCCACCAATGCCCTCACCTTCGCGTGATCCTTCTTCCCCTTCTCCCGCTCCACGCCGCTGCTCACATCAACCCCCCAGGGCCGGACGACCCGCACCGCCTCGGCTACATTCTCCGGCGTCAGACTCCCCGCCAGCAGAATGGGATAGCGCCGGGCGATAGCCGCCGCCATGCCCCAATCGGCCACCTGGCCCGTGCCGCCGTAGAGATGAGGGTGGTAGGCGTCGAAGAGAAACGTTGGAACGTTGGAACGTTGAAACGTTGGAACGTTGGAGGATTGGGACGAGCGAGTGACAATTTGTATTCTTTCATCCTTCCGCCCTCCGCCTTCATCCTTCCGCATATATTTTTGGATGAGACTTTCCGCCTCCTCCAGCGACTGCGGGCGCAGGGCTTTGAAGGCGCGGCCCTGGAAATGAGCCACAAACTCCGGTGACTCTTCGCCGTGCAACTGCGCCACATCGAGGCCGCAGAAATCGAGGATGTGAGCGACGGTTTCGAGCGGACTGTTGACAAAGACGCCGACAAAAGTCAGACCGGGGACCGAAGACCGAGGACCGAGGTTTACCATTTTCCGTCCCCCGTCTCCGGTCTCCGGTCTCGCTTCACCTGACACCTGACACCTGACACTTGATACTTGACCCCTGACACCTGACACAATCTCCCGCACCACCTCCGGCTGCACATAGCGCGGACTCGGCTCGTAAAAGATGAAGCCCAACATATCCGCCCCGGCCTCGACGGCCACAAGGGCATCTTCTAAATTGGTAATCCCGCAAATTTTGACCTGTGTCACCATTATCTCCCAAAATGACCGCCGTCCACCGACGGCCGACCGCCTTTACGCACTACGCACCACGCTCTACGTTCAAAGTATACTAAACCATTATCCTATTGAACAAATACCCCAATTACCGACATTAATATTCTAAAGAAAGTTAAAAAACTTTAAGCCTTTCAAACCGAATTCCAATCTTTTTGTGCTAAAATAGTACCGGAATACTGTCTTTTCTCTCCGCCTGCTTTACCAGCTCATTTTAACAAATCTTTATAGAGACCTGCATTACCTGCCTACCGTGTTGGCCGGCCTTAACCGGACACTAGGGGGATAAAATCTTTTTGATTAAATCCCCTCATCCCCTCATCCCCGCTACAATATTTTTCTGAGATGCAGGTCAATTTTGGAATGACCATGATAACTGTTGAACATCTGCAAACCCTGAGCATCTTTGCGCCGCCGCCGGTCACCCGGCTGATGCTGCAAAACCCGCACCAACAACTCGGCGGCTCCTGGCGGCGCTTTCACGCCGTTACCGCCTTTGCCGACATCTCCGGCTTTACCCCCCTGGCCGAGGCCCTGGCTTCCGGCGGGGTGCGCGGCGCGGAAGAACTGACCGCCATTCTCAACCAGGTTTTCGAGGCCCTCATCACCACCGTCGAGTCTCACGGCGGCCAGGTGGTCAAATTTGGCGGCGACGCCCTGAGCCTGGTCTGGCCCAGCCAGCCGGAGCGCCTGGCCCAAGCCGCCGCCCAGGCCAGCCAGGCTGCCTTCGCTATGCAAGAGGCCATGGCCCGCTTTGCCACCGTCTCCACCCGCCGCGGTCCTATCGAGCTAAAGATGAAGATTGGCCTCAGCGCCGGCGAGGTGCTGGAAGCCCACGCCGGCGGCGAGTACGACCGCTGGGAGTATGTGCTGGCCGGCGCACCGATGACCCACATGAGCCACGCCGAAAATTTGGCCGAGGCCGGCCAGATTGTGGCCGACGCCGCCGCCTGGCAGCTTTTGAGCGCCCAGGGCGCGCAGGCCGACCAAATCGCTCCCGGTTTTTATCGTTTGCGGCGGCCGGTGGGTCAAGCCGCCCTGCTGACGCCGCCCCAACCGGATTGGTTCAGCCTCGATAGCCCGGCGGCGGCGAATGTGGCCGCCGCGCTGCGCAGTTACATCCCCGGCGCTATCTCCAGCAGCCTGGAAAGCGGCTACAAAGATATGCTGGCCGAACTTAAACCCATGACCGTCTGCTTTGTGGGCTTTGACGGCATTGATTTTGACCACGACCCGGCCGCGGCCAGCCGGCTGACCAACTTTATGCGCGACGCCCAAAAAATGATTTACCACTACGAGGGCAGCGTCAACAAGCTGGCCGTGGGCGACAAGGGCAACGTGCTGCTGGTGCTCTTTGGCGCGCCGCCCTTCTTCCACGAGGATGACGAGGTACGGGCCATTGCCTGTGCCCTGGCGCTGGTCAAAGTGGCCGCCCGCCACCGCCTGGAAGCGGGCATTGGGCTGGCCGCCGGGCCGCTCTTTGCCGGGCCGCTGGGCGCGCCGCAGCGCCGGGAGTACACCGTCATCGGCGATACGGTCAACCTGGCCGCCCGGCTCATGCAAAAGGCCGGGCCGGGACAGGTGTGGGTTGATCGCTCGGTTCACGACCAGGCCGAACGCTTTTTTGAGGCCAACCCGCTGGGCGACATCCAGGTGAAAGGCAAGGTGGAGCCGCGCCGGGTGTACCTGGCTCTGCGAGAAAAAGAGCAAGACCAGGAAGAACTGGTGTTGAGCTACCTGCGCAGCAACCAGGAGTTGACCGGCCGGGACAAAGAATTGCAGCAGCTTGACGCCCTGGCCGAGCGCGTCTGGCGCGGAGCCGGCCAGGTCTTGCTCCTGAGCGGCGAGGCCGGGGTGGGCAAAAGCCGCCTGGCGGTGGAACTGGTGCGCCGCTGGCGCGACCGGGGCGGCGCCTCGCACGGCGGCGACTGCGTTAGCTACGGTCAAAAAACGCCTTACCTGCCCTGGCGCGGGATTCTCTCCTCTATCGCCGGTCTCTCGCCCCGCCTGCCTGTGCCGGAGCGGCTGGCTCGCCTGGAACGCTTGCTGCGCCGCCTGCCTGTCCCCTCAGCCGAAAACCTGTCAGGGTTGGCCGAAAATTACTGGCTGGAACGCCTGCCGCTGCTGGCCGAACTGCTGGGCCTGGAAAGCAAAGAGAGCGGGCTGACCCGCAGCCTCTCCGATGATTTGCGCCGCGACAACATCTTTGCGGCCATCCGGGCCATCATCCTGGAAGAGACCCGCCGCCGGCCCACCCTCATCCTGCTGGAAGACACCCACTGGAGCGACGAACTCTCGCTGGAGTTGGCCGCGCACCTGGCCGCCGAGGCCGCCGGCCAGCCTTTGTGGCTGGCGCTGGCCCATCGCCCGCTGGGCAACCCGCTGCCCGCCATTTACCAACGCCTGTTGAGCATGTCCCACACCACCCTGCTGCCGGTGGAAGAGTTGGAGCCGGAGGCGGGGGTCAAACTGGCCCAGGCCAAGTTGGGGGTCAAAACGCTGCCCGACGCGCTGGCCGACCTGATTTCCCGCAAGGGTCAGGGCAACCCCCTGTTCATCGAGGAGCTGGTCAACTCGCTGCTCAGTCTGGGGCATATCAAGGTGGAGAGCGGCGACTGCTACATCACCGGCGATTTGGACAGGCTGGAACTGCCCGACACGGTGCAAAAGGTGGTGCTGGCCCGGATTGACCGGCTGCCGGAGGCCGAGAAAATTACCCTTAAAGTGGCGGCTGCCATTGGCCGCACCTTTCAATTGGATTTGTTGGAGGCCGTCCACCCCTGGATTATGGCCAGCACCACCCTCAACGAGCAGTTGGCCCGCTTGCAGGCCGAAGATTTTACCCGCCAGGAGGTGCGCGAGAGCAACCTGGATTTCCTGTTCAAACACGTCATCACCCAGGAGGTGGCCTACGAGACCATGCTGTACTCGCAGCGGCGCGAGCTGCACGCCACCATCGGGGCGGCGTTAGAGGCGCGGGCCAATCAAAGTGAGGGTGAGTTTGTAGACCTGCTGGCCTACCACTATTTCCGCAGCAACCGGCGCGACAAGGCGCTGGAGTATCTGGGCAAAGCCGGGCAAAAGGCCCTGGACGGCTATGCCAACGAGGCCGCCATCGGCTACTTTAGCGATGCCCTGGTCGTGGCCGAGGAATTGGAATTTGTTAAAGTACAGTTTGACCTGCTGGCCGGGCGCGAACGGGCCTACAGCCGCCTGGGTAATCGCGTGGCCCAGGCCCAAGACCTGGCCCGGATGCATGAGTTGGCCTTGGCCGGCGGTCAGGTGAGCCAGCAGCTTGAAACCGGCCTGCGCCGTTTGCACCTGGCCGCCGATATGGGCGACTACCCCGATGCTTTGAAAATCGCCCAGGCCACCCTGACCCTGGCCCAAGAAGCGCGGCAGCCCCTGTGGGCGGCCCGGACGCTGGTCAACCTGGGCATTATCCATTGGCGGCAGGGCAGTTATGACCAGGCCCGCAGCGCCTTGCAGCAGGCGCTCAGCATCAACGGCTCGGCCAACGACGACCAATTGATGGCCACGGCCCTTAATTACCTGGGGCTGATCCACACCCGGCTGGCCGAGTATGAGCAGGCTCGCCAGGATTATGAGCGGGCGCTAGAACTGTATCGCGCCTGCCACGACCGGGGCGGCGAGGCCGGCTGCGCCAACAATTTGGGGCTGCTGGCCGCCAGCCTGGGCCGCTATGAGCCGGCCCGGCGCTATTACGAGCAAGCCCTGTCCATTTGCCATACTATCGGCGACCGGCTGCGGGAGGGCATCAGCCTGAACACGCTGGGACAGGTTTACACCCTGCTGGGCCACTACCAGCAGGCCCAGGAAAAGCTGGAACAATCGCTCAACATTCGCAACACCATCGGCGACCGGCGCGGGGCGGCCTTTTGCCTGCACGATATGGGCGCGCTCTACCTGGCGCGCGGCCACGCCGACGAGGCGATTCACTATTTCCACGTGGCCTGCGAGCTGCGCCGCGAATTGGGCGAAACCGGCAACTATGTGGCCAGCCTGGCCGCCAAAGGCGAAGCCAGCCTGGTCAACGGCGACGTGGTGCTGGCCTACCAATGTTTGAGTGAGGCCCTGGCGCACCTGCGGCAAGATGGCGTCGGCAGCGGCGAGTACCCGCCCCAGCATGTCTGGTGGGCCTATGCCCAAATTTGCCAGGCTCGCGGCGACAAGGCCGAAGCGCAGCGGGCGCTCCGCGAAGCCTACCTGCTGGTCAAAGCCAAAGCCGACCAGATTCGCCAGCCGGACTGGCAGCGCAGCTATTTGGAAAATGTGCGGGTCAATGCGGCCATCGTAACCGAAACGTTGAACGTTTAACGTTCAACGTTCAAACACCCCACCAGTTCCCTTACTTTTGCCCCTACATCCTTGGCCTTCACCAGCGCCTCACCGACCAAAATGGCGTCAATGCCCTCTTGTGCCAGCCGGGCTACATCGGCGGCGGTGTGGATGCCGCTTTCGGCCACCAAGCAGACCTCGGCGGGCACGTGCTGGCGCAGCTCGATGCAGGTGTTCAAATCCACCGAAAAATCGCGCAAATCCCGGTTGTTGACGCCAACCAGCCGCGGTCGCAGCGGCAGAACTCGCTCCAACTCCGCCCGGTCGTGGATTTCAATCAGGGCGGTCATCTTCAATTCATGGGTCAAATTCAATAAATCGGCCAGCTCCTTGTCATTCAACACCGCCGCGATGAGCAGCAAGGCGTCGGCCCCGGCAGCGCGAGCCTCGTAAACCTGGTAGGGGTGGAAGATGAAGTCTTTGCGGAGGAGGGGAGGCGAAGAGGTGAGAGGTGAGGAGGCGGGAGATGGAGCGGTCGGCGGTCGGCGGTCGGCGGTCGCGGTGAGATGCTGACGAATTTGGGAAAGATATTCTAATTTGCCCTGGAAGTAGCGAGCATCGGTCAGCACCGAGATGGCAGCGGCCCCGTTAGCGGCGTAGGTGCGGGCCAGTTCCAGCGGGTCAAAGTTGTGGCGCAGCAGCCCTTTGCTGGGCGAGGCTTTTTTCACCTCGGCGATGAGAGCCACCCGGCCCCTGGCCCGCAGCGCAGCCACAAAATCTCTGGGTTGGGCGGCCAGCATCGCCTCCGCCCGCACCGTAGCCATGTCGCGGGCCTGCATGTGCCTGGGTAATTCTTCAATGCGTTTGTATTTGATGATGTCGTCAAGGATGGTCATGATTCATTCTCTAATTTTAGCGGGGATTAGGGGATTGAGGGATTTTTTGATTGATTAGCTGGATTACGGTTGGCAAGACGGCGGACTTGAACACTGGCTTCTCCAAAATTAACCAACAAAGCCACCGGCAAACCACTAATCGTTCTTTCCGACACAGTTTGGGCAATATGAACATCAAGGAGTTTTCCTTCAACAGCCTTTAATTCTAATAGAACTGTGTTCTCTACAATCAAGTCAACTCGATGCAGGCCAATCCGTTTACCTTTATACTCAACCACAAATTCCTGTTCGCGTTCGACTTTTAACCCACGTAATTCCAATTCGTGCAACAGGGCGTCACGATAAAATCGTTCTTCCAAACCGGGACCCAAAATGTTATGAACCTCATAGCAAGCCCCAATAATTTGTCGGGTTAATTCGGCGTATTCGCCTAACCCTTTTGACATAAGACCCCCCATTTAAAAATCCCCTCATCCCCGCAAAACCTCTTAGCTCCCAAATCGCCGGGTAAAGGCCACAAACTTCTCCATGACCGCCAGGGCCGCGCTGCTGTCGAGGCTCTCCTGGGCCAGATTGATGCCTGTCTGCAAGTCAGCCGCGCGACCGGCGGCGACCAGGGCGGCGGCGGCGTTCAGCACTACCACATCCCGGCGAGGGCCGCGCTCCCGGCCGGCCAGAATGTCGCGGGTGATGGCGGCGTTTTCCTCCGCCGTGCCGCCCACCAAATCGGCGGGGGTGGCGCGGGCAAAGCCCAAATCAGCCGGGTCGAGCGTTTCGGTGATGACCTGTCCGCCTTGCAAGCGGCTGACCCGGTTGGGGCCGGTGGTGGTCAACTCGTCCACCCCGCCGTGCCCATGCACCACAAAGGCCCCGCGGCTGCCCAACTCGCCCAACACCTGGGCCAGCGGCTCGGTTAGGCGCGGGTCGTACACCCCGATAATCTGGGCCTGCGCCCCGGCGGGATTGGTCAGCGGGCCAAGCACGTTGAAAATCGTCCGCACGCCCAATTCCCGGCGCGGGCCGATGGCGTGTTTCATGGCCGGGTGAAGCTTGGGCGCAAACAAAAAGCCGATGCCGACCTCGTCAATGGCCTGGGCCACCTGGGGAGGCGTCAAGTCTAAATTGACTCCCAACGCCCCCAAAACATCGGCGCTGCCGCTTTTGCTGCTGACGGAGCGGTTGCCATGCTTGGCCACTTTTTGACCCGCGCCCGCCACCACAAAGGCGGCGGTGGTGCTGATATTGAAGGTGCCGGCCCCATCGCCGCCGGTGCCGCAGGTATCCACCAGCTCGGTGGGGGCGGTAGTGGGGCGCACCGGCGCGGCCAGCGAGCGCATGGCGCGGGCGCTGCCGGTAATCTCTTCCACCGTTTCACCCTTCATGCGCAGCGCGGTCAAATAGGCCCCAATCTGAGCCGGGGTGGCTTCGCCGGCCATAATTTGGGACATAACCTCTTCCGCCTCTTCAATGTTGAGCGACTCGCCGGCCATAACCTTGTTGATGGCCGTTTTGATGGGGAAGATGATGACCGGGGCGGGGCGGGCCGGCTCGGCCGCCGGTTCCGGGGCGGGCGCGGATTTGTCTTGCCCAAAATCTTTGGCTTCAAGCTGCAGGAAATTGCGCAGCATCTCATGGCCGTACTCGGTTAAAATTGATTCCGGGTGGAACTGCACTCCGACCACCGGGTACTCTTTGTGGCGCAGGGCCATCACCTCGGCGTCTTTGCCGCGAGCGGTGATTTCCAGGCAGTCGGGCAGCGGCTCCTGCACAATCAAGGAGTGGTAGCGGGTGGCGGTCAACGGGCTGGGCAGGTTGTGAAAAATGCCTTTCTGGTTGTGCTCGATGGGCGAAACTTTGCCGTGCATAATCTTGTTGGCCCGTACCACTTTGCCGCCAAAAGCCTGCCCAATGGCCTGGTGGCCCAGGCAGACGCCCAAAATGGGGATTTCTTTATAAAAACGTTGGATGAGCGCCAGTGAAATCCCGGCGTCATCCGGCGTGCCGGGGCCGGGCGAAATGACAATTTCATCCGGCTGCATAGCTTCAATTTCGGCCAGCGTCACAGCGTCGTTGCGGCGCACTTCAACTTTATACCCCAACTCGCCCAGGTATTGCACCAGGTTGTAGGTAAAAGAGTCGTAATTATCTATGACTAAAATCATCGGAGTCCTCCAAAAGGGAGTAGGGAGTAAGTAGTAAGGAGTAGGGGAAGAAAGTCTCCCCTGCACCCCCGCCCCTCTGCTCTCTGTTTATCTACGTTGTTCGGCATAGGTGATTGCCTCAGCCATGGCTTTGGCTTTGTTCCAGCTTTCTTCGTACTCGCGCTGGGGGTCGCTGTCGGCCACGATGCCGCCGCCGGCCTGGATGTGAACGGTATCGCCTTGCATCACGACGGTGCGGATGGCGATACAGGAGTCCATCGTGCCATCGTAGCCGATGTAGCCAATGACGCCGGCGTACAGGCCCCGGCGGGTCGGCTCCAACTCGTCAATAATTTCCATGGCCCGCACTTTGGGCGCGCCGCTGACGGTGCCGGCCGGGAAGGTGGCTCGAATCAGGTCAAAGGCGTCGTAGCCCGGCTTGAGTTTGCCCTTGATGTCAGAAACGATGTGCATGACGTGGGAGTAGCGTTCCACCGTCATCAACTCTTCCACCTGCACTGTGCCGAACTCGCACACCCGGCCCAAATCGTTGCGGCCCAGGTCAACCAGCATGATGTGCTCGGCTCGCTCCTTTTCATCTTCCAGCAGCTCTTCGGCCAGGGCGACATCCTCCTCGACGGTCAGACCGCGCCAGCGCGTCCCGGCAATGGGGCGCAGTTCGGCTTGGCCCTCTTCCAGGCGCACGTGCATCTCCGGGCTGGCCGAGATGACATGCAGCGGTGGGCTGCCGATGCCGCCGGGGAAGCGCATAAAAACCATGTAGGGTGAGGGGTTGTGCATGCGCAGGGCGCGGTAAATGGCAAAAGGGTGAGCCGTGGTGCGGCGGGAGAGGCGCTGCGAGAGCACCACCTGGAAAATGTCGCCGGCGGCAATATACTCTTTGGCTTTGTTGACCATCAGCCGGTAATCATCCAGGGTAAAGTTGCTGGTTAAGCCGTTGGCGCTCAGAGCTGCCGGCGGTGGAACCTCCGGCAGGGGCGCATTGAGCCGGGCCACCACCTCGTCAATGCGGGAGATGGCACGCTGGTAGGCGGTGCGCACATCGCCGCGAGTCAGGTCGGCATTGGCAACCACCTGCAGGCGCTGCCGGGCGTGGTCAAAGACCACCAGGGTATGGGCAATCATAAAAGCAGCTTCGGGCACGTGCAGTTCGTCGGGGTTGTTGTCGGGCAAGTGCTCAAAGCGGCGCACCCCATCGTAGCTGAGAAAGCCAACCGCGCCGCCGATAAAGCGAGGCAAATCGGCCAGGCGCACCGGCTTGTAGCGGGCCATTTCCCGTTTGAGCACCTCCAGCGGGTCCAGGCCGTTTTCCAGCGGGATGGTGCGGCCATGCCCTTCGCTGGCCAGGTAAACTTCGTTGCCAAAGGTGGTGAGCAGGCCGCGCGGTCGGACTCCAATAAAGGAATAACGGGCCACCTGCTCACCCCCGGAAACCGACTCCAGCAGAAAGCTGGAGCCTTCATCCTGTAATTTAAGGTAAATACTGACCGGCGTTTCCATGTCGGCCGGCAACTCGCGGTGAATGGGGATGAGGTTGCCCTTGTCCGCCATCGCCTCCACCTGGGCTAAGGTTGGTTTGTACACTGCTGCCCTCCTTGTTGAGATTGGGAGTAGCCAGAGGTCAGTAGTCAGAAGCCACTGGTCAGTTATCAGTGGTCAGAGGGAAGGACTTTACTGATTACTGACCACTGTTCTAGCTACCCTACACTTTTAAATTAGCTCACGGATTAACACAGATAAACACAGATTAGTTCAAAAAATCAAAGAAAAATCTGTGAAATCTGTGTTTATCCGTGTCCCATTTAATTTCACCGAGCAAAGTGTAGGGTGGCTAGACCACTGTTTACTGTTTACTGACTACTGACTACTCCACTACTGATAAAAAACCTCCCGCCCACGCCAAGTTTTACCACTTGACGGGGACGAGAGGTTGATTTCCCGTGGTGCCACCCCGGTTAAACCGAATAAAAAACCTTGTGTGAAACACACAAGGTTGTCAGCCAGTTTCACTCCGTAGATACGCAGCCTTCGCCTTTTTAGGTGCGAGGCACTTTAAAAGTGCCTTGCACCTGCCTAGACTTAGCTTGAATATCCGTCTCCCTGGTAACGGTGGAGCCTCCGGCGCTGCCTACTGATTAACGTTCTCCTCGTTTCTCCTCGTTCCCAAACTGAGTTTGGGAACGAGGAGAACTGAGTTTGGGAACGAGGAGAACGTTTTAACGTTTGGGGCGCAACTCGCGGGGCCATTCGCCGCTCGCGCTCGTACCAACCTCGCACCATGGGGTTGGCTCTCTGAACGCCGCTTGAGCGGTTACTTTTCCCGGTCACTGTTTTTGCAAAGTTAGGTTGAAGCCAACTTTAGCATAAGTTGGGGGATTTGTCAAGGGAATTTTTGCGGGCCGCAGGGCATGTTCAAAGTCCCACCTTCCCGGAAGCTAAACGCTGTCTGAGGCCAATTCTTGGCCCAAAACCCCGCCAATTTTGAGATAAAGCATACTTGGAGCTTCCGGGAAGGTTTGCCGGATAACTTTGCACTTGCCATGTTACGGGCGGGCAGCGAGTCCGGGGGTCAATTTAAGCATGTTAAATGCTATGAGTCCATCCAGATTTTGTTGACACATTCCGGCTCTTCGATTACAATCGTAAAAATTGCGTAAATTTGCCAAAGTGCCACCTTAGTAAGCTAAGCATTTGGCAGTTCCTCTCAGGCCAAAACCTACTCTTTAAAAAGTTATATCCGATTTGTAACCTTGAGTACCTGAATGTACGTCGTCCAGGCGCTTTGTGCTGGTTGAAATGATGTACTGCGATGGATTGAGGCCGCTAAAAGCAGGCGTAAATGTCAGGGGGGTCGAGCGTTATATTTGTTTCAAAATAGCTTTGTTTAGCAAAGGAGAGGCGGGTAATTGCACTAATGAAGATAAAAAAATATTTTCACTGGATGACTGTGGCGGCCATTGTGGGATTGATGAGTAGTTTTTGGTTGCTGGTTCAAAGCAATGCTGACGACCCCAAGCCTGGCAATCAAATATTTTTGCCCTTGATCACCACGGATGACAGCGCCCCCACTGCTCCTGCGGTAACGGCCAGGCCGCTTACTACCCAGGCCATTGGGAGCGGCGGGCGAATTGACGCTTTTACTTTTTATGTTCCCTTCCCGGCCGATATTATTGATGACCAGCTTGAACGAGGGGTGTCAGATGACAATGGTGTGAATCCGCCTCGTACGGTGGATGACTTTATCAATCAACCCGTTGTTACAACCATTTCCATCGCGGTACATCGGAACGACACTATTATTTACTATGATCAGTGGGAAGATGGCTACGAAGTTGATCTGACTTTTCCTACCCAAACTTCTACCCTGGTCTGGGGTGATAATGATCCTACCAATGGTGTTGCGCCAGGTTTTCCGGCCAATGACCCTCCCCTCCAGGCCGGTGACATCATTACGCTGCAAAACCCAATCACCTTGCCTCGTGATTCGAGTCAAGCACGTTTTGATGGCGGCGATACCTTCTCTTCTGTGGGTGGGTCAATTGCCGTCTCAACCATGTTCTGGCCTGCATCTCCCGGCGTTCTCTATGCAGACGCCTGGGAACTTTATCCGACCAGCCGGTGGGGCACCAACTTTCGTATTCCAATTGGCGAGGATTTATATAGATATTCGAGTGCTCCGTTCACTAATGATATTGGGCCGTTTTTTACCAATAGCAACAGCTTTGACGTAGTGGGCTTGTATGTGCAGGCGGTGCAAGACAACACCACTGTCAACATAGACCTCAATAATGATGGGGTCGTTGATCGAACCGGCGTGATTAACCAGGGTGAAACTTTTGGCGTGGCCCCAGGCAACACCCAGCCGGCCAACCCGGCTAACCTGTTAATAGGGGTAGAGGGGCCGCCCACCGCCGCCAGCGTGCTGGCCGGAGCCAGAGTACAGACAGATAGGCCGGTACAAGTAACGGTTACGGCCATCAATTCTCAAGGCCGCTGGGAACAGCGCGGCTATACCATGGTTCCAGAAGACCAATGGGTGGGTGACTATATGTATCCCCGCAGTTCCGATGGCGAGTTCTGGCTCTTCAATCCCGGCGGCGGTCCTTTGACAGTCAATGTAGCCATGGCAGGTGGGGCCACCGATACGGTGACCATTCCGGCTAACAGCACCGTCAGGTATCTTCCTTATAATCCCAATCCCCCGGCGCTAAAACAGGATATAAATTTATTATCTACCACCGGGATACGCTTTACGGCCAGCCAACCCTTTTATGGCGTGGCTGCCTTTGACTCAGGCGACTCTCAGGACTGGGGGTCGGCCTTAATCCCCTTTCAAAATCTAACCACCCAGGTGTTGGTCGGTTTAGGCCCCAGTAATGCCAACACTCCCCCTAACCGGGATCAGTCGCCCATCTATGTTACCGTGGCTACTAATACCACGATTCATGTTGATCTCAACAATGATGGCGTCTCAGACTGTGATGTGCCGGTAGCGGCCCTGGATGAGGTAGGCATCGTGGATGGTCAAATGCCTGCTAATCCCCCTATCAGTGCTGATTTTTATTGCCAGGTGGCCGGCACGCCCGGCGATGGGGATATGACGGGCGCTTTTCTCTATACCGACGACGGCACCCCCTTTATCGCGGTGTGGGGGCAGGCGGCAAGCGCTACCAGGATTGCTCCTTCTATTGACGCCGGTACCAGCATCGCCCCGCTGCCGGCCCTGTCTATCCAAAAAACCTTTGATCTGATTCTTGACCAGGATTGCAACGGCGCTATCAGCGTTAATGATACGCTGCGCTTTAAGCTGGACTTTTTTAGCAATGCAGCCAGAGCTATCAGCAATGTGCAGGTGGAGGATGATTTGACTCCGGCCTTGCAGTATGTGCTGGGAACCACTACCCTCAATGGCCAGCCGAGGGCGGATGGAGGCGGCAGCACCCCATTTATCCTGGATGAAGGGGGAATCAACACCGGGACGGTTAACCCCCGCAGCGTCGGCTCAATCACCTTTGATACGGTGGTCAACAATACCGCTGCGCTCATTACCAACCAGGCCATTGTTACTGCCCAGCTCGTGGCAGGAGGAACCGATGACGCCGCTATTGTCGTTCCGGCCGGTTCGGCCAGCCCGGTGATGGAGATCAGCACCGCCCTGGTTGACCCCACCGACGGCGTGGTTTCGCCGGGCCAAACCATTACGGTCAGCTTGACTATCACCAACGTTGGCAGCCTCAATGTAGAAACGCTGCCGGTGCAGTACAGCTTCACCGACGCCGATTTAAGCTTTGCCGGCGCGTCTATCAGCCCGGACAGCACTGCCGCCGGTTTGGTGACTTGGAATGATCTTACCGCCACCCTGGGGGATCTGGCCCCCGGACAGGCGGCCAATATCGTGCTTAACTTTACGGTGGATCGGATTCCGCCTGGCAACAGCACTTCCTTGGCGGCCTTGATTGCCGGCGCAAAACGGGAGAACAGCCCCATCTTACTCCGCTGCCGGAGCGATGCTTCGCCTTCCTTTTTCGCACCTCCTACTCCTACCCCCACCCCAGGACCAACGGCGACGGAGCGGCCGCCTCACAACGGCAATCCGCAGAGTACACCAGCCTCGCCACCGCCAGCATCAAATCCGCCTACCCCAACCCCAACCCCGGCCGTGGTAGCGGCGGCGGTTCCCGCCGCAACGCCGACAGGCCAGTTGCCGGTGCTCTTCTTACCGGAGACCGGCCTGAAAGAGGGGCGGCAGCCAGGCAATCTGATAAATATCCTGGTGGTGCTGGTAGGGGGAACCGCCGGAGGGTCGGCGCTCTGGCAGTGGCAAAAAACTAAACGGGCTAAATCATCGCCGCCTGGCAAAAAGAAGTAACTGATATTTGATATTTAAGGGACCTCTGAGGTTTTGTTAGCCTGGCTGGCAAGACTTCAGAGGTCTTTTTTGGACAGCTTCGCTGAGGAAAAAGCTAACGTGGTTCATCAGTTTTTCTTGTAGCGGCGGCTCATTTTAGTATAATATAAAGGGTAAGCGTGGTTTTGGAGCCTTCGCCAGATTTGGCTGACCAGCCGGGCTGGTGTGGGTTGGGTTATACTTAAGAAGGAAAGATTTATGCGCCGTAAAATCATCGCCGCCGGTATTATTAGCCCGTTAGTGTTGGCCGGGTGTGCTGTAGTGATGGTAGTGACAGCGGTGGCAGGTTGGCTGTGGCTCCAGCCCGACCAGCAAGCCCGTTTTATCAGGATTGTGCCGGTGGCCCCCCTATCTTCTCCCGAAGTTGCGGCCGTTCCCCAAAATAATCAACCTCAGACCCCGGTAGTTGAACCGGCGCCGCCCGCCGCCGCGCCGACCCAGGCTACCCCCGCCACAGAAGACCCGGTGGCCCAAGCCCTGGGATTTTCTTTGCCGCCCGGTTCTGTAAACTCCGTTACCCATCAAGGAGTCGCCACCCGCCTGGTGATTCCTAAACTCAACCTGGATGCACCGGTGGTGCTTGCGCCCATTCAAGGCCAAACCTGGCAGGTTGACCATTTAG
>CAZDMM010000089.1:3462-15150 GCA_964505845.1 uncultured Caldilineaceae bacterium | reverse complement strand
CCATGACTAAACTGTCCCAACCGCCCGCGCTCAACCAGATTGCTTTTATTGGCAACGACGACAACGTGTGGCTGGTCAAACCGGATGGGCAGGGACTGCGCCAGCTAACCAGCGATGGTCACGGCTATCGTTTTCCCACCTGGTCGCCGGATGGTCGTTACCTGGCTTTTGTTGGCCCCAACGAGCGCCAGGAAACGGTTCTGTACGCCTCCCCAGCCTCGCAAAGTAAGCCCACCATTCTGTATGACCAGGCCGACTCCACCCCATTTTATCTGTACTGGTCGCCCGACAGCAACGCCCTGACTTTTCTTACCCAGGAGACCAACGGCCTGGCCATGCGCCAGGTAGAGGTTGGCCGGCCCGGCAGTGAGCGGGAATTGGGTGAAGGCAATCCCTTCTATTGGGCGTGGTCGCCTGCCAGCGACAAATTGCTCATGCATGTGGGCGGGGCGCGCACTTTTTCAGAGCAGGCGCACCTTTCGCTGTTGGACAACAAGAGCGGCGCGGAGCGGGTGCAGCTTGACCTGGCGCCGGGCCGGTTTCAAGCGCCCTATTGGTCTTCTGATGGGCAGTATCTTTTTTACATTGCCGAAGATAAAAGCGGCCAGGAGGGGCTTTACAAAACCAGGGCCAACTCGTTGCAGCCGGAACTGCTGACCGCTTTGCAGGGGTTTGTCTACCTTACCCTGGCCCCCAACGGGCAGCATCTGGCTTATGTAGAGGTTGACGGCAACAACCACCCGCCGTTTGGCACAGCTTATTTGATTGACGCCGAGGGGAAACAAAAAAAACAAGTGGTGGACAACCCGGTCGGCTCCATCTACTGGTCGCCCGACAGCTCTAAATTGGCCCTTTTGACCCTGGCCCGCCGCGACGGCGGCGCCACGGCTAAAGTGGGCGGGCTGGCCGCGCCGCTGCCGCAAGAGGTTTTCTTTCGCTGGCTCATTTACGACGTCAAAACCGAGACGGTGGAGCCGCTGGCTTCTTTTACGCCCACCACTGCCTTTTTGCAGACCGTGCCTTATTTTGACCAGTACCACCTGTCGCTCACCTTCTGGTCGCCCGACAGCCGCTACCTGGTTTACACCGAGGAGGCAGATGAGGCCACCGGCGCAGGCAAGGTGTGGGTGGCCGATACCACCCGGCAAGAAGAATCTCGCCAGGTGGGCGAGGGCACCCTGGCGGTGTGGTCGTGGAAGTAGCGACCGCCGACCGCCAGCTACCCAATTTTACGATGATGGAAGTTATCAAACTTATTCCCGAAGAGAACCTCATTTATAATGTTGACCTGCCCGACTTTCAAGGGCCGCTGGATTTGCTGTTAACCTTGATTGAGCGGGAGCAGCTTGACATCACCAAAATCTCGCTGGCGCGGGTTACCGATCAATACCTGGCTTACCTGAATATTCTCAGAGAAGTCAACCCAGATGAAATTACCGACTTTTTGGTGGTGGCGGCCAAGCTGATTTTGATCAAATCCGAGGCTTTGCTGCCCCGGCCGCCGGCCAGTATCCTGGAAGAGGAAGAAGAGGATTTAGGGGATGAGTTGGCCCGCCAGTTGCAGACCTACAAACGCTTCAAAGAGATTGCGGCCCACTTGCGCACCTGGGAAGAAGCCGGCCAGCGCAACTTTATCCGGCTGGCCCCGCCCCTAAAAATTGAGCCAAAGCTACAGCCCGGCGAGGGCAGCCTGGCCGATTTGCTCAAGGCCGCCCGCCGCGCTCTGTCTATTAAACCACCAGAGCCGGTGGTGGATAAGGTGGTTTCGCGCCAGGTGGTCACCATAGGCCAGCAGATGGTCCACATCCGGGAACGGCTCACCCAGGGCGAAAGTTTTAGTTTTCAACAACTGCTGGCCCAAAGTCGCAGCCGCATTGAGGTGATCGTGACGCTGCTGGCCGTACTGGAGCTGATCAAACGGCGCGTCATCCGGGTGGAACAGGCCGATCTTTTTGGCGAAATTATCATCCACAAAAATCAGGCCATGCCCCAATTGACCGAAGCCCAATGGGCCGAGCTAACCGGCTTGGTCGAAGTCTCCTGATTCATTTTCCCTCTATCAACCAGCGCAAAATCCCCATCCCCCCGATGCTGGCCATGGTGCATATCAAGATCAACAGCACCAGGCAGCTAGCCACATAGTGAAATTGCAGATAATCGCGCCAGTTTTGCCGCTTTTTGACGCGGTAAACCGGGGCCGGCCGGCCAGCCCCCGGCTGAGGGTCAATCACTACCAGTTGAGCCGGGGCCGGAGAGGCTTCCAGGCCGGTGGTTGGAAAGGCGGCGCTTTGGGCCAGGGCGCGGGTGCGCCGGCTAACCTGCTCGGTTTCGGCCTCTTGCCTCAGGCGCTCCAACTCCGGGTAAAACGGCTCGATGGTTTCCAGTTTAGCCAGATAGCGTTTGGCCATGTAAAATTTTTGCTTGGTTAAAGCCGTGGCTACCTGGCGGCACAACTCATCGGCTACCGGCTCCAGCATCATGTTGAGGCTCAACTCCTTTTGCAGCCGGGCGATATGGGCCTCAACCTCTTTAAGTTGGTCGTGGCTGCTGACAATTTCGTGGCGCTGTGTGGCCTGGGCTAATTTGGCTTCCAGAGCCGGCAAATTAGCCTGCAATTGGCTCAAGGTTCTTTCTTTATAATCCCTTTGCTCCAGCGTGAGCGGCATCATCACACATCTCTCCTTCAAAACTTGGGGGTGTTCCCGACCCCTTGGAAAAGGTTATTGGTAAATGGTCACTCATAACCAATTACTATTTACTCCTTCAAAGCGCGCGCAGCCAGGCCACCCGGCGAATCAGCAAAATCATCGCCAGCGCCCCGGCCGAGTCAAAAAATACATCCGCCAGCCGGCCATGCCGGCCGGGCACAAACAATTGGTGGATTTCATCAGAAACGCCGTAGAGCGTGGTCAAAGCCCAGGCGAAACATAACACCCACCAATGGAATTGGCGCTGCGGGGCTAAAAAGCGCCACCATAACCAGGCTAAAATGGCATAGGCCAAAAAATGAGCCGTTTTATAAAACAATTTTTCATCGGTCTCATTTTTAATATCAATCAAAATTGATTGGGATGACAGCCCAAAAATCAGGGCCATCCACAACAACAAGGGCAAGGTATCGCGCAGCCAGCGCGGTAAAATGGTCATTCTAAAGTACATCATGCCTTAAACCGAATAAGCCTGTTCGGCTGCCCGGGCCAATTTTGACCAGGTGAATTTTTGCTCAACAGTTTGACGGCCGGCCTGTCCCAGCTTGTGACTCAGCTCAGGCGCTTGCAGCAGAGCCGCCAGGGCCTCGGCCATAGCCTGATCATCTTCCGGCGGGGTCAACCGCCCCGACACGCCCTCTTGCAGATACTCAACATTCTGGCCGACCGCATTGGCCACCACCGGCAGGCCGGCGGCCAATAAATCAATCAACTTCACCGAGCATTTGGTGCGGTTGATGAGGGTGTCATCATACGGAAAGGCGGCAACGGTGGCGGCGGCAAAACAAGCTTCGAGATTCTCTACCGGCCAGCCGGTACAATGGACATACTCGGCTAATCCGGCCTGAGCCAACTGCTCCACCAACGTTCTCTCCTCGCCGTTTAAACCGCTCCCTACCACCAGCCAGCGGGCTGTGGGATAAAGCTCCGCTACCTTCCGCACCAAAGCTATGATGCGAGTCAGACGAAATTCAACAAAGCGGGTGTAGAGCAGGATGATAGGGAGTAGGGAGTAAGAAGTAGGAAGTAAGGAGTAAGAAGTAGGGGGTGGGGTGTGAGGCACAGTGACCGTCTCCGCTCGGCGACCGGCGGTCCCGTTGGGTAAGTAAAACACCTGGGATGAGTCCCCTTGCCGTTCAGCGATGACCAGCTCTTCCAAAGCCCGGCTGGCGGCGGTTACGGCGTCGGCATGGCGCAGCCCCCAGCGCTCCTGCCAGGTAAAAAAGCGCTTTTGACTCGGAGTATAGGGCAAAACCTCATTCCAGGCTTGTTCCCAGTCATCCTCATCTACCACCAGCCGCAGCTTGATTCCGGCCAGGCGGCGCAGCCCCCACAGGGCCAGGTGAGCCAGCCCGGCGTAGGCTTTGGGCTTGAACAAATGCACCACCTCCGGTTTGAGCGTCAAAGCGGCCGCAACCAGCTTCCAGGTTAACAGGATGTGAAAGAGCAGAGGCAAACGCGGCGGCAGGGTGACATTGATAATCCGCATCCCGCCTTCGTCCCAGGTTTGCCCGGCTCGCTGTGGGTCATCCCAGGGAGGCAGAAGCAGCGTAACCGTATGCCCACGCCCCACCAAAGCCTGGCCCAGCCCCAGCGCCCGCGTCCGCATGGTGGCCTTGGGCTGCCAACCAAACGGGCCTATGAACACTATTTTCACAAGGCTGCATTGTAGTAACGGTCGGGCGGTCTGGCAAATTAGAGGGAGGGATGGGGGATAGGGGAGTTGGAAGGTTGGACATCTCCTTCCAACCTTCCAACCTTCCAGCCCTTCAGGCTTATGCCCGGATTTCTTGCCGTTGGAACAGCACGTATCCCAGGGCAAACAGCAAAATGGTGGCGGCAATCAACCCGGTCAGGTGCGGCCAGATAAGCAGCAAACTTTGCGCCAGCGGCAGCGGCGCGCCTAAAACGGCGCCTTGCAATTGAAACGGCAGCACCAACCCCAGCGAGCGCACCGCCGGGTTGAGCATGGCTACAATCGACTCCGCAAAGAGCGTGTTGGGCGACAGCCGGCTTAAAAACAACTCCAACTGCACCCGGCCGATGGCATCTTCCAAAACACCCGGCTGCACCGGCTTGAGGATTTGGGCCAGCAAACGGGCGATGATGTCCCAAAAGACGATAAAGAACAACCAGACTGCAATGGAGGCCATAGCCGCCGTGGCCGGCTGGCGAAAATTGATAGAGAAAACCATCGCCAGGGCCAGCCAGATACCGCCGTAAAAGATGGTGACTACCAAAAACCACAGAATCCGGGCCACCTCTTCGCCGCCGGGCGGGATACCCAACCGCAGCAGACCCAACCCGATGATCAGCAGCCAGATGGTGGTCAAGGCCAGGGCCAGGGTGAACAGCCCGGCCAGGAATTTGCCCAGCAGCAGGGCATCGCGATAGATGGGCTGCGCCAGGATGCGCGACATGGTGCGCTGGTTGAACTCACCGTTGATGGCGTCAAAGGCCAGGGCAATGGCGATGAGCGGCACCAGGAAGCCCAAAAAGCCGACAAAAGCCGGCAGCGGGTCGGCCCCGGTGGTAAAAAGTCTGAGAAAGATGAAGCGGTCTTGGCCTACCGAACTCTGCAAACTTTGGGTGGCCCCATACACCGTGCCGGCTGCGGTCAACACCGTTAAAAGTTCCAGGATGAGCATGCGGGTACTGGTCAGGTTGTCGGCCATTTCTTTGGCTACCACCGCCCACAGGCCGGTCCAGGGCGAGCCTTCGCGGCTGGCCGGCTCTTTTACCATCGCTGCTTTATTTTTTTGAACCGCTTTAGGCTGGGCTGACATGCTCCACCTCCTGCCCCTGGAAGTAACGGCTGTAAATCTCATCCAGGCTGGGCGCCTCGATCTTGAGCGAGAGCAGCTTGCCCCCGGCTTCTACCACCGCGCGAGCGGCTTCGGCCCGTACATCCTTTTTGGCTTCCAAAGCGTAGTAGCGCGAGTCGGAGCGGCTCACGTTGACCACATCTTGCAGTTGTTGAAAGGTTTTTTCCAGCGCGGCCGAACCATCTGCTTCTAACAGAATGCGATAGGCCCCGCCCAGCACCCGCAGGGCTAGCTCCGGCACGGAGCCTTCCAGCACCATCTGCCCGCGATAAAACAAGCCGACCCGGTCGCACACCGCCTGCACCTGATGGAGCAGGTGCGAGGAGAGCAAGATGGTGATGTCATCGGCTTTGAGGTTGCGGATCAATTCCAAAAATTCACGGGCCGCTTCGGGGTCAAGCCCCAGGGTTGGCTCATCCATGATGATGATCTGCGGCTGCTTGAGCAGCACTTCGGCCACGCCCAAACGCTGGCGCATGCCGCGTGAGTACGTTCCCACCCGCTTGTCGGCTGCGTCGGCCAGGCCCATTTGTTCCAACACGGCTTCAATCCGTTTTTTAGCCTCTGTTCCGGGCAGACCGTTGAGTTTAGCAATGTAAACCAGGTTTTCTCGCCCGGATAGGTTATCGTAAAAACCGATCTGGTCGGGCAAATAGCCGACGCGAGCCTTAACGGTCAGGGGGCGGCGGGCCGGGTCAACCCCCAAAACCTCCACCGTGCCGGATGTCGGCTCGGTCAAACCGAGCAGCATCAGGATGGTGGTGGTTTTGCCGGCCCCGTTAGGGCCAAGCAGGCCAAACACTTCGCCCCGCCGCACCGTCAAATTTAGTTTGTTAACCGCCACAAACTCACCGTACTTTTTGGTAAGCTCCTGGCTCTTGAGCACAATATCAGTCATAGCCGGCCTCCCCGCCTAACGGCGGCCAAAGCGAGAGACGGCCAACCCTACCACGGCCACCGCTACCGCAATCAGCGCGATTCCGGCCACGCCCCACAGAGTAGAGGTGAGCACCGTAATCCGAAAATCGGTGGATTTGGTAGCCCCGTCTTCCGGTTGAGCGCGGACAGTGACCACGTAATCACCCGCTACGGCCTGGTCTGCCGGCTGCACATTAACGGTAACTTCAACCTGCTGGCCGCTCGGCACTTCGGCAATTTGCTTGGGGTCAAAATCCACTTTCCAGCCGGCCGGCTGCGAGGCCGTCAACTGAATATTGCGGGCCGAGGCGCTGCCGGTATTTTGCACAATCAGCTTCAGCGGGGTTTTGTCGCCCACATAAGCCTGCCCGGAGAGCCGCCCATCCGGCGCGCTCACCGTCAATTCAGGTTGACCGGTGACGACGGCGGTCAGGTTCAGTTCAGTTTGCACCTCACCCCCCTGGGCCGTAACCTTGATGGGATACTCGCCGGCCGGCATATCGGGGAACGGTTTGGCCTCAACATCAATCCGTTTGGTCTCGTTGGCCCCCACAGGGATGCTGGTGACATCCTGGCCGGTCAGTTTGAAGCTAACGTCAAAGCCTTTGGGGGCGTCGGCCACCAGGTTAACCGACAAATCCTGGTCGCCGCTGTTCTTTAAGCTGGCGCTAAAGCGAAAAGTGGTGCTGGGCGTTCCACGCAGGGTGGGCAGGTCGCTGTCAAAGGTCAGGCTCGGCGGCAGTTTTTCTTTGATCACCAATTCGACCGGCAGCTTCACCTGCTCATTGTTTTGCCCCTGCGCCAGCACCGTAAATTTGTAGGTTCCGGCCTTAACATCTTTGGGCGGCTCAAGTTTTAAGTCAACCGAGGAATCATTTTTAGGTTCAACATAAGCCGCCTGGATAATCCGGCCGCCGCCTCTAAAAGAGCCGGTCCAGCCCTGGGGCATGTCTTGCAGTTGCAGGCGCACAATATCGGCCGCCGTGCCGTTGCGGATAGTCAGGCCAAACGTTACCGTTTCACCGATGGCGGCTTCTTGAGCAGGATATTTGGTAAAAAGCGTCAGTCCAGGCGGAGCCTGGGGCGGGTCTTGTTGCCCTTCTTGAGCCAAAGCCGGTGAAACGCCGCCGGCCGCCAGCAAGATTGATGAAATCAGAAGTAGGGTAATTACCCAAATGCGTTTCATAAAACTACTCTCCTCCAACATATAAGATAGATATAAAAAATTTTTAGCTTGGATGGTATTATGCTTTGAGCATAGCATAAGCAGCGCCAGGCTGTCTTTAATAGAACCTTATCCTAACCTTAAGCCAACCTTAAGGCAAAATCTTTAAACGAAGTTTAAAAATAGGGCTGGCCGGAGAGCCTGCAATGGAATTTGGGCTGATGTTTTCTTTCGCCTTTGCCCAAGAATTATGCTATAATTCCCTTTTGGATATTTTAAAAGCAAGAGGAGTAATGTTTATGGACGAATTACACAGCCGACTTACCGATATGGCCCGCCGTATCGGTTCAATCCTGGAGCGTCTTTGACATCGCCAGCAAAGCGCAGCAAATTGAAGCTTTAGAAAATGAGTCGGGCCGGCCGGATTTTTGGAGCGACCAACGCGAGGCCCAGGAAAAGATGCGCCGCCTCTCGGAACTGCGGGAGGAGGTGGAAACCTGGCAGGGCATGAGCCGCCGGGTTCAAGATGCTCTGGATTTGGTGGAGCTGGCGGCAGCCGAGGCGGAGGACTCGCTGCTGGCCGAACTTACCGCCGAAACCGACTCGCTGGCCAGCCATCTGGAAAAATTGGAATTTCAGCTTATCCTTTCCGGCCCGCACGATAAAGACTCGGCCCTGATCTCTATCCACGCCGGGGCCGGCGGCACCGAGAGCCAGGATTGGACTGAGATGCTCATGCGCATGTATCTGCGCTGGGCTGAAGCCAGCGGTTATAAAGCCAGCCTGATAGATCAAACCGAAGGCGAAGAAGCCGGTCTCAAAAGCGTGACCATGGAGATTGCCGGAGAATATGCTTACGGGTATCTCAAGGCGGAGCGGGGCGTCCACCGCCTGGTCAGAATCTCGCCTTTTGATGCCAACAGCCGCCGCCATACCTCCTTTGCCCTGGTGGAAGTAGTGCCAGACCTGGACACCGACATCGAAATTGAGATTAAGCCGGAGGACATCGAAATTGATGTCTACAAATCGGCCGGGGCCGGCGGGCAAAACGTGCAAAAGAACTCTACCGCCATCCGGCTCAAACACCTGCCGACCGGCATCGTGGTGACGTGCCAGAATGAGCGCAGCCAACTGCAAAACCGGGAAACGGCCATGCGGATTCTGCGCGGCCGGCTGTACGACATCGAGCTGAAGAAGCAGGAGGAAGAGCAGGCCCGGCTCAAAGGCAAGCATGTGGAAGCAGGCTGGGGCAACCAGATTCGCTCCTATGTGCTGCACCCCTACAAAATGGTCAAAGACCACCGTACCAACCACGAAGTAGGCAATGCCGAGGCGGTGCTGGATGGTCGCCTGGATGATTTCATCGAAGCTTATTTGCGCCACACCATAGGGGAGGGTGACGAAGTTAAAGTATGATGGTCAAACTTAGGCATAGTTTAGACACCCGACAAGGTAATTTGACACTTGTCCAACGTAAAACGTAATGATTTGTTGACAAACACTCCTTACGTTTTACGTGTTTTGTGACAAATTTGACTATGCAATAAACTTGACACATCGTTGACCATTTGCTATAATTCTTGCGTATAAACTAAAATCATAATTATCTCTATCTATCCAAACAAACATTCCTTAATCTAAGGAAGATTGCGCCCTGGCTACCCATACGGCGCATTTTTTGTTCTCTGGTGGTTGAAACGCCAATGACCGTTAGCGAGAGTCAAGACGAAAGCATGTTGATAAAATTCGAGCAGACCTTGACTCGTTCGGCCCTGGCCCCAGCCACCATTGTCAATTACCTGGCCGACCTGCGCGCCTTTTTGCGCTGGGGACAACAGGAAATGGGCCAGCACTTTTCTCTGGGGCAGGTCAGCGCCGACCACATTCGCCTGTACCGCTACCACCTGGCCCAAGAACTCCACCGGGCCGCCGCTACGGTTAACCGCCACCTGATGGCCTTGCGAAAGTTGTTTGCCTGGGCCAAAGAGCTGGGGTATGTACCAATTGATCCAACCGACGGGGTCTCGCTGGTGCATGAAGATGGGCAGGCTCCCTCCCGCCCCCTGTCAGCGCAAGAAGTAGAAAAAATGTTGCAAGCGGCCCAAAACGGCTCGCGGGCCGGCCTGATTCGCCGGGATGTAGCCCTTCTATCTTTGTTATTGCACACCGGCCTGCGGGTGAGCGAAATTGCCGAACTGCGACGATCTGATGTCATCTTTGCAGACCCCGGCGTACACCTCAAAATATGCCGCCAGCCCAAAGAGCGCCAGGTGCCGCTGCCCGGCCCGGCCTGCAAAGCTCTCATGGAATATCTGGATATTCGCCCGCAAACTGCACCCACCGACCACCTGTTTTTGTGCCAGGATGGCCGGCCGGTTTCACAGCGGACCATCCAGCGCATTATCAACGATTGCGCCAAAGCGGTGGGCCTGGACGATGTGTCGGCCCAGTCGCTGCGGCGCACCTTTGCGTTGCAACTCCTGGCCGAAACCGGTGATATTGAATTAGTTTCAGAACGGCTGGGACATCAAAATAAAGCCATAACCGAACAATATTTGTCGGTGCATAGCGAGTAAACATTAAGGAGGTTGACTGTGGAAGTAAAAGATTTTCGCGCCTTGCGGATTAGCCTGGCTTCACCGGATGAAATCCGGAGCTGGTCGTATGGTGAGGTTACCAAACCCGAAACCATCAACTACCGCCGCCTGCGGCCAGAAAAAGATGGGCTGTTCTGCGAGGCCATTTTTGGCCCCACCAAGGATTGGCAGTGTTATTGCGGTAAGTACAAACAGGTACGCTACAAAGGGATTGTGTGTGAAAAGTGCGGCGTTTTGGTGACTCGTTCCTCGGTGCGGCGCGAACGCATGGGCCATATTGAATTGGCGGCGCCGGTCGCGCATATCTGGTATACCCGCCGGGTGCCTTCTTACCTGGGCCTGCTGCTCGATATTTCTCGGCGCAACCTGGACCGGGTGCTTTACTTTGCCCACTACATTGTTACCAAAGTGGACGAGCAAGCCCGCGCCCGCGCCCTCAAACGCTTGGATGATGAAGTGGGCCGCGAAGAGAAAAAGCTGGAAGAAGCTCGCCAGGAAAAAGTGGACGCTATTCGCCGCAAGGCCGATGAGAGCATTTCTGCCCTGCGGGATGAAGAGCAAAAACTGATTGACAGCCTCAATGAGCGCCAAAACCAACTGACCGACGAGGTGATGAAAGAGGCGCAGCAGCTTCAGCGCCAACTGGAAGACAAGCTGGGTTCCGTCCTCAAAGCCCCGGTGGTCTTTACCGGCAGCAGCGAAATCATTGCCGATAAGGGCCAAACACTGGAGCGGGCCCATCTGCGCACTCTGAACAATATGGTTGAAGCCCGCCTCAACGAAATCAAAGCCGAAACCGAGGTTGAACTTACCCGCGAGCAGGGGCGCATCAATGCCGAAATTGACCGCATCCGCTACCTGACCGATCAAGAGATCGGCGCCTTGAGCGGCGATAGTTCCCAGGAGTTGGGCGAACTCATGGCGCGGGTGCAGGAGCAGCGGACAGAATTGATGAGCATCGAATGGATGCAATTCTTGAACGAAGCCCAATACCGTGACCTATCTGACCGTTGGGGCAACATTTTTAACGCCGGGATGGGGGCTGAAGCCCTGTACGACATCTGCCAGGACCTTGACCTGGACAAACTGGCCGGCGAACTGCGCACCCAAATTCGCAGCACCCGTTCCAAGCAGCTCAAGAAAAAGGCCATCAAGCGGCTGCGGGTGGTCGAGAGCCTGCGCAAGAGCAACAACCGCCCGGAGTGGATGATCCTGACCGTTTTGCCGGTCATCCCGCCCGACCTGCGCCCCATGGTGCAATTGGATGGCGGTCGCTTTGCCACCTCTGACCTGAATGACCTGTATCGCCGCGTGATCAACCGCAACAACCGGCTCAAACGGCTGCTTGATTTGGGCGCGCCGGATGTGATTGTGCGCAACGAGAAGCGCATGCTCCAGGAAGCCGTCGACTCGCTCATTGACAACAGCCGCCGGGGCAAAGCAGTTTCTTCCCGTGGCCGCCGCCAGCTTAAGAG
>CAZDMM010000089.1:0-3452 GCA_964505845.1 uncultured Caldilineaceae bacterium | reverse complement strand
AAGGCGCTCAGCCGGCGCGGGCGGCGCGAGCTAAAGTCGCTGAGCGATATGCTCAAGGGCAAGCAGGGCCGCTTCCGCCGCAACCTGCTGGGCAAACGGGTGGACTACTCCGGCCGCTCGGTGATTGTGATTGGCCCTAACCTGCAACTGCACCAGTGCGGTTTACCCAAAGGCATGGCCCTGGAACTGTTCCGCCCCTTTGTCATCCAAAAGTTGGTGGAATACAACTACGCCAATAACGTCAAAGGGGCCAAGCGCATTGTGGAGCAGCGCCGGCCCGAAGTATGGGAAGTGCTGGAAGAGGTCATCCACACCCGGCCTATCCTGCTCAACCGTGCCCCCACCCTGCACCGGCTGGGCATCCAGGCTTTTGAACCGATCCTGGTTGAAGGCAACGCCATTCAGATTCACCCGCTGGTTTGTTCGGCCTTTAACGCCGACTTTGACGGCGACCAGATGGCCGTTCACATCCCGCTGTCGGAAAAGGCCGTCAAGGAAGCCCGTGATCTGATGCTCTCTATCCACAACCTGCTGCTGCCCTCTAACGGCGAGCCGGTGGTTTCGCCCACCAAGGATATGGTGCTGGGGGTGTACTACCTGACCATGGCCGAAGAAGGCAAGAAGGGCGAAGGCAAAATCTTTACCGACCTGGATGAAGTTGCGCTGGCTTACTCGCTGGATAAGGTGGACATCCACGCCAAAATCCGGGTGCTGCGCTACGCTAACAACCAAAAAACCACTGCGCCGATTGAAACAACGGTAGGGCGGGCGCTCTTTAACCAAATCTTGCCTGAACCGCTGCGTTATGTGGACAAGGTGCTGGATAAAGGCGCCTTGAAAGACCTGGTCAGCCTCAGCTTTAACCTGATGGGGCCGCTGGTAACGGCTAAATTGGTTGACGACATCAAATCCATCGGCTTTAAATATGCTACCCGTTCTGGCACTACCATTTCGGTATCCGATATCACCGTGCCGGCGGAGAAACGCTCTATCCTTGATCGCGTTACCGAGCAGGTTTCCAAAACCGAGCAGCAGTATCGCCGGGGCTTGATTACCGATGAGGAACGATACGTTAAGACGGTGCAGTTGTGGACCGAGGCGACCGACGATGTGACCGAAGCGGTGCGCAAGGCGATTGACCCGGAAAGCCCCATCAAAATCATGGCCGACTCCGGGGCCACCAAAGGTGGTTTCCAACCAATCCGCCAATTGGCCGGGATGCGCGGCTTGATGGCCGACCCGAATGGACGCATCATTCCGCTGCCAATCCGCTCCAACTTCCGTGAAGGGCTGACCGCGCTGGAATACTTTATCTCCACGCACGGGGCGCGTAAGGGCTTGGCCGATACCGCCCTGCGCACCGCCGACGCCGGGTATCTTACCCGCCGCTTGGTGGACGTGTCGCAGGATGTGATCGTCAATACCCACGATTGCAAGACCAAATCCGGGATTGTGATTGATAAACGCTCCAGCCCTGGACTGGGTGAAAGCTTCCGGGAGCGACTTTTGGGCCGGGTGGCGCTGAAAAAGATTGTAGACAAGAAAACCGGCGAGGTATTAATCGAAAAGAACCAGATGATTCTGGAAGAAGAGTATGCTCTGATCGAGAAAGCCGGGCTGGACAAGGTGCATGTGCGCTCGCCGCTGCAATGCCAGCTTGAGCATGGCATTTGCGCCCTGTGCTACGGCAGCGATTTGGGGCGCGGCGGCCTGGCCCAGATTGGCTCTGCGGTGGGGATCATTGCCGCCCAGTCTATCGGTGAGCCGGGCACGCAGTTAACCCTGCGCACCTTCCACACCGGCGGCGTGGCCGGCGTGGCCGATATTACGCACGGCTTGCCCCGGGTGCAGGAGTTGTTTGAAGCGCGTAACCCCAAGGGTGAGGCCATCATCTCTGACCTGGATGGCCGGGTTGAGTTGATCAACAACGAGGATGGCAGCCGCATTCTCAAGGTAATCTCTTCCGAAATGCGCCACGACGATTACAACATTCCGGCAGGGTGGGGCGTTTTGGTGGAAGATGGCGATGAAGTGGCCGCTAAAGCCAAGTTGGCTAAGCGCGGAGACCAGGAAATTATCGCTGAGAACGGCGGCCGGGTGGAGCGCCGGGACGAGAAAATCATTGTCCATTGGGAAGCAACCCAGGAAGAAGAGTACCAGATTGAGTCTGCCGCCCGCCTGCGCGTGGCGCATGGCGACCACGTGGCCGTGGGCCAACAGTTGACCGAAGGCTCGCTCAACCCCAACCGGATTCTGCGGGTGCTGGGCCGCGAGGCCGCGCAGTTGTATCTGCTGGAAGAAGTCCAGAAGGTTTATCGCTCCCAGGGTGTGCCCATCAATGACAAGCACATCGAGGTGATTGTGCGCCAGATGACCAACAAGGTGCGCATTGTCACCAGCGGCGACAGCGAATACCTGCCCGGCGAATTGCTGGATTACCAGAAGTTCCAAAATATGAACCACGACCTGATGAGCCAGGGCAAGCGCCCCGCCTCCGGACGGCCCATTCTGTTGGGCATCACCAAGGCCGCCCTTAATACCGACAGCTTCCTGTCGGCTTCTTCCTTCCAGCACACCATCAACGTGCTGGCCCAGGCCGCCATCGAAGGCAAGCGAGATGAGTTGTTCGGTTTGAAAGAAAATGTTATACTGGGTAAACTTATTCCGGCCGGTACCGGTTATTTCCATTATCACCCCAGTGAGGATGAGGAAGAAAATGGTACGGATGGGGATGGTTATCAACCCGTTCTGGAAGGCAGCGAAGCCCCCCTGGTAACCCCTGGGGGTAACGGCTCCGGCGATGTTGATGATGATTTGATAGCCTCTCTCTAAATTCAGAGAAATTGCTCAGATTAAGGTGACTGGCGCTTGGTTAGTAATAAATTTGGCGGTTTTTGTGGCCTTGCCAGAGAAGAAAAGTGCCAGTCACTTGAGCACAATTCAGAGATGAATTTGGCACGAAAGGGGGTGAGGGATGGATGACGGTAGAACTAAGACCGGGTGAGTCGCAAGACTCTTTGCTAAAAAGGTTTAGAAAAGAAATTGTCAAAGCTCGGGTGTTAAGCACCTATCGCAAAAAGCGATGGTTTGTGTCTAAAAGTGAGCAGCGACGGCTGGCCAAACAGCGAGCTATCCGCAAGGCAAGGCGCAAAATGCTGAAAAAGCAGCCGCTGCTCTAATCCTCTATCCACAGAGATTTTTAGATAGTTTCTAAATAATGCCATAAAAAAAGAGGGCGATTTATTCGTCCTCTTTTTGTTGCCAAACCAAAGATGGTATAATAGTTGGTCTACCTCACGTAAGTTACGCAAAATCTTTTCACCATGCTCGAATCAATTCAACAGGCGGTCAAGCTGCATGACCGCTATCAAGTGGAAATAAAACTGGATTATGAGCTGCTGTCTGCTAGAGAAACCCATTACCAGATCGCAACTTATATTTTTATCCCTCAG
>CAZDMM010000088.1:0-15155 GCA_964505845.1 uncultured Caldilineaceae bacterium | reverse complement strand
ATCGAGCCTCCGGGAAGCTTTTTAGTTTGTACAGGTGGGTCGCACTTTGAAAGTGCAACGCACCTTACTCCAATATGAGCGATTGACAAACTTCACGGGAATATATCAAGGCTCATTTAAGCTGCCATTAACGGTGAATTAACTGGGTATTAAAACTGCGTAAAACTTTTTTAACGGTGGAGCCACTCAGTGTGCGGTTAAAATCCATCTCCTAAAACAGCTTCAAGAGTGGCAGCACTATTTTAGGCAGTTAGTTAAACCTTGAATCCCCCAGGATACAGGCAAGTGGACTGTCGCATTATAACCTACTCTCTTTAGCCATGTCAAGATTGTATCCAAGAAAAGATAAGAATGTTGTACCTTTCCGGTAGCTGTTTAAGGGGGGCTCAGATTTTAGGAGACCCTAAAGGTTTTTGAAACCTTTTTATCATAATAGCATTCAAGCCCAAATTTTAGCCGGTAAAGGAATGGCAAGTCTAATAATTTGTGATACAATTCACCTCCGGCGAGAGCTCCCGTGTTATCACTTTCCGGCCCCGAATATTATCTAATCTTCATCATCATGGCCGCCCTGGCCCTGATTGTCAGCAACACCTTAGCTCCAGACCTGGTCGCCCTATTGGTGGTGCTGGCTTTAGGGTTAAGCGGCATCATCAAGCTGGATGAAGCCCTGGCCGGTTTTAGCCGGCCGGCGGTCATCACCATCATGGGCTTGTTTGTTATTACTTCTACCCTGGAGCGCACCGGCGTGGTGCAATGGCTGGCGGAGCGTTTAGCCCGGTTAAGCGGGCGCACCGAGGGGCGCATCATGCTGGTTTTTATGGGGGCGGGCAGCCTGCTGTCATTGGTCATGAATAATATAGCAGCCGGGGCGGTATTGCTGCCTGCGGCGGTGCACGTGGCCCGGCAGGCGCAGGTGCCGCCTTCTAAGGTATTGATGCCCCTGGCCTTTGGCACTTTGGTGGGTGGTATGGCTACACTTTTTACCACAGCCAATATTATTGTCAGTTCTGCCTTGCAAAGCCAGGGGGAACGGGCGCTGACCGTGCTGGATTTTTTACCGACCGGTGGGGCGATCGTTGTAACCGGAACTTTGTACATGTGGCTGGTCGGGCGGCGCATGCTCCCCTCCCATGAAACCCTGGTGCAGAGCATCGTGCCAGCCGCTCCCGCTATAGACCTACCCACCACCTACCAGCTTGACCAACGCCTGTGGGAGGTTCAAATTCTGCCAACCTCGCCCCTGGTGGGGCAGTCGCTGGCCCAAAGCGAGATAGGTAAACGTCTGGGGGTGACGGTTTTGGGCATCTGGCATGGCCGCGAGGCCAAATTGCCGCCCAGCCCTACCGAGGTCATTGCAGCCGACGACATCTTGTTGGTGTTGGGCCATATTAGCCGGGTGAACCAATTGGCCCAGGAGGGGGCTACCATCGGGCGGGGCGGCCAGTATACCGCTTCCTTATCAGCCCAGGAAGTGCGCCTGGCAGAGGCGATTGTGGGGCCTCGGTCGCCGATGCTGGGGCAAACCCTCAAAGACATCCATTTTAGGGCCAAGTTTGGCCTCACAGTGGTGGCTGTCTGGCGCAGCGGGCGCAGCTACCGCACCGATGTAGGCACTTTGGCCCTGCAAGCGGGCGACGCCTTGCTTCTGGTGGGTCCGGCTGCCCGCATCCAGGTTTTGGCCCTGGAGCCGGGTTTTATCGTGTTAGAACCCCCGGCTCCTCCTCCAACCACTCCCAACCATGCCCGCCTGTCGGCCTTGATTACCGCTTTGGCGATTGGCGTTTCGGCCTTTGGCTGGGTGCCAACCCCGGAGGCTATGCTGGCCGGAGCAGTGCTCATGGCGCTCACCGGCTGCATCCGCATGGAAAATGTGTACCGGGCCATCGAGTGGCGCATCATTTTTTTAATTGCCGGAATGTCTTCTTTAACTGTGGCGTTGGTCAGCACCGGCCTGGCCGAGCGGATTGGGCAGGGCCTGGCGGCAGCCCTTTTACCGTTTGGCCCGCTGGCCCTCATTGCCGGCCTCTACCTCTTTACCGTCCTGCTGACGCAGGTGGTGGGCGGCCAGGTGAGTGCGCTCATTGTTGGCCCTGTTGCCATTGCCGTGGCCGTTCAAGCCCAGGTTAACCCTCCGGCGGTCGCCGTAGCCGTTGCCATTGCCTGCTCCACCTCCTTCTTAACGCCGCTGGCTCACCCGGTCAACATGTTGATGATCAACCCCGGCGGTTATACCTTTGGCGATTTCATCCGGGTTGGCAGCGGCATGACGCTCACCTGCCTGCTGACCTTGCTGCTGAGTATGCCCTTGCTGTGGAGTCTTTAGATGCCCCAAATTGGTGCTCAAGAAAAGTATGCTCAAGCCGAGGTAGTGAGCTGCTGGCAAAATTTAAGCCGGCAGGGCTTGCAGCGCTGTGAGCAAGAGATGGTGGGGCGCTACCTGCCGGTCAAAGGCCGGGCGCTTGATGTGGGCTGCGGTGCGGGCCGGGCCGTTTTAGCCCTGAGCCAACAGGGCTACAGCGTAACGGGGGTTGACTTGAGCCTAGCCATGCTCCAGGCCGGACGCGCCCTGGCAGCCGATGCCCCCTTTGGCGCAGCTAATTTGCTAAACTTGCCCTTTGCAACCGGCTCATTTGAGGCCATTCTGATGTTTTTTGGGGCCTTGCAGCATATTCAGGGACGCGCCCGGCGCTGCCAGGCCCTGGCAGAAATGGCCCGAGTTACCCGGCCGGGAGGTCGTTTGATTGTAGGGCTGGATAACCTGGCCCCGGCTTTAACTTGCTATCTGTATTGGCTGGCTAAAAAAATCCGGCCCGGCTCCCCCTCGGCCAAAGCCGCGCCCTCTCAGGCCGAGGCCACCTTGTGGGGTCGGGAAACGCGCCGGGTTCATCCCCTGGTGTGGCACGCCCGAGGGGTAGCGCGCACCCTGCGCTGGCGTACCTGGCCTGCCTGCATTGATGTGACGCGCCGGTTTGCCTCTAACGGGCTTGAACCCGGCGACACGCAGGTAGCACAGTTTAGTCTGCAGGCCACGCCGGGCAAAATTTTTTACCACGTTTACCGGGCCGGCGAGTTCATCGAAGAGGCTGCCGGGGCCGGCTGGCGTTTGCTGGGCTATCACAGTGGAACCGAGTTGAACGAGGCCAGAGTTTATCCCCCCGCCGTCCAGCAGGCTGATAAGCAACTATTTTTCGCCTTTGAAAAATCGCTTCTTTAAGAACTAGCTTGACATCCCATTAAAAGATGATACACTTTTCGTACCTTTAGCCAGGGGCCTATTTTATGCCGGGCAATTCCAAGCCATTACCAATTTTCACCCCCCACCGGGCCATGCAGCGTCAAAATCAGAGGAGTTGCTCCAGGCTACCCTGGACGCCCTGTTGGCCCACATTGCCGTACTTGATGAACATGGGAATATTTTAGCCGTCAATGATGCCTGGCGTAGATTTGCCGAAGCCAATGGTTTTAAGGCAGGCAGCTTTGGGCTTGGGGCCAATTATCTACAAATCTGCCTCTCGGCCTCAGGCCACTACGCCGAAGAAGCCGCTCCGGTGGCCCAGGGTATCCAGGATGTCATGGTTGGGCGCTGCTCTGAATTTCATTTAGAGTACCCCTGTCACGGCCCCCATGAGCAGCGCTGGTTTGTGGTGCAGGCCACCCCCTTTGCCGTGGGCGATTCGCTGCGGGTGGTAGTCACCCATACCAATATCACCGAGTATAAACTGGCGGCCGAGGCTCGCCGCCAGCAGGAAGAGCGAGAGTTACGCTCGCTGGAGCGGCTGGCAGAACCTCAACCGGCCAATGTTACCGCCCAAATGTTTGGCCTGTCTCCCCTGGCCCAGGGCAATTCCCCCGTCTTTGAGCAAATTGTTCAAAAATATGCCGATTTATTGGATCTGGCCCTGCACCAGCGCGCCTATAAGGTTGAAGATACCGTGGCCGGCCAATTGGAAAACCTGGCTAAACAGCTCGGCTTTTTAAAGGCCGGCCCCCGTGACGTGATTGATATCCATACCACCGCCTTGAAAATGAAGACAGATAGAGCAAATTACACCAAAGCCAGAGCTTACACCGAGGAAGGGCGGATCATGGTTTTGGAATTAATGGGCTACCTGACCTCTTTCTACCGCACTTACGCTTCAGGCTTTCATAAACCATCTCATCAGACGTCGCCTCCATAGAAATTATCTTAAGGGAGAAAGGTCATGCAAGAATTTCGTTTGACGCTTTTTATCACCGGCCAGACGCCCCGCTCTGAGCATGCCATTGCCAACCTGCGCCGCATTTGTGAAAAAGAGCTGGCCAACCAATATGAACTAACCATTATTGATGTGCTGGAACAACCTCACCTGGCCGAAGAATCCAAAATCCTGGCCACCCCTACCCTGGTCAAAGAGCTGCCTCCGCCCCTGCGGCGTATTATCGGCGACCTGTCCAATACCAGTAAAGTTTTATTGGGCCTTGATCTCCAAATTAATAATGACCTGCCAGTAGAAGAATAGGTAGTGTATGGAAAATCATCTGCGCGTGGAAAAACTAAAAACTTTTATCCCCGGTTTTGATTTGATTGCCGGGGGCGGTCTGCCTAAAGGACGCACCACCCTGGTGGCCGGCACGGCCGGGAGCGCCAAAACCGTTTTTGCTGCTCAATTCCTGGCAGCCGGCATCCTTCACTCCCAGGAGGCGGGCGTCTTTGTCACCTTTGAAGAAGCCCCCAACGACATCCGCAAAAACATGCTCAGTTTTGGCTGGAATATTCAACACTGGGAAGCGGAAAACCGCTGGGCTTTTGTGGACGCCTCGCCACAGCCCAATACCGAAATGGTGGTGGTTGGGAATTACGATTTAGGGGCGCTGGTGGCCCGGATTGAGCATGCCATCAGAAAAGTGGGCGCTACGCGGGTGGCCCTGGACTCCATTGGCGCAATCTTTAGCCAATTTGTAGACACCATGACCATTCGGCGGGAGCTGTTCCGCCTGATTTCAGCCTTAAAACACCTGGGGGTGACTACGGTTATCACCGCCGAGCGCACCGATGAGTACGGCGAAATTGCCCGCTACGGCGTTGAAGAGTTTGTGGCCGATAATGTCATGATTATCCGAAATGTTTTGGAGGAGGGTACCCGCCGCCGCACCATTGAAATCCTCAAATTTAGAGGCACGGCTCATCAAAAAGGCGAGGTGTCTTTTACCATCATCCCCAATGAAGGCATTATCGTCATCCCCTTATCGGCCATTGAACTGCGCCAAAAATCGTCCAACATTCGCATCACCTCCGGCAATGATGAGTTAGACAAGATGTGCGGCGGCGGCTATTTCCGTGACGCCATTCTGCTGGTATCCGGGGCGACCGGCACCGGCAAAACCTTGCTGACCACCGAGTTTATCGCCGGGGGAATCCGGGGGGGTGAGCGCTGCCTCTTGTTAGCTTTTGAAGAAAGCCGGGAGCAACTCTTTCGCAACGCCATCGGCTGGGGGGTGGATTTTGAACGGCTGGAGCGAGACGGCAAACTGCGGGTGGTGTGCGAATATCCCGAAGTGACCAGCCTGGAAGAGCATTTGATTCAGATCAAATCTCTCATTGAGGAATTTAAACCCAACCGGGTAGCTGTAGACAGCCTCTCGGCCCTGGAGCGGGTCTCTACCAGCAAAAGTTTCCGCGAATTTGTGATCAGCCTGACCTCTTATATTAAGCACGGAGAAATTACCGGGCTTTTTACCGCCACCACTCCTACCCTGATGGGCGGCGCCACCGTCACCGAAACCCACATCTCCACCATCACCGACTTGATCATTCTGCTCCGTTATGTAGAGATTCATGGCGAGGTGCGCCGCTGCCTGACGGTGTTAAAAATGCGCGGCTCGGTGCATAATAAAGATATTCGTGAATTTACTATTGACAATACCGGCATGCACATCGGCAAGCCCCTGCGCAATGTTTACGGCATTTTGTCGGGCAATTTGGTGTACAATGCTTCTGGAGAAATTGAGCGGTACGAGCATCTCTTCAAAGAGGAGTAAGCCCCCATGCTGCCCAAAGCGCCCTTCGACAAGTTCATCCTCCAGAACGCCGACGGGATTATTGTGGTTAACCATGAGGGCCTTATCCGTTTGGCCAACCCGGCTGCCGCAGTTCTCTTTGGCCGGCCGGCCGACGAGCTGGTGGGCTATTTGTTTGGGTTTCCGGTCGTGTCGGGCGAAACCAGCGAACTGGACATTATCTGCCGCGATGGCCAGCATATCATTGCCGAAATGCGGGTGGTAGAAACCGAGTGGGCCGGCGAAGCGGTTTACCTGGCTTCCATCCGGGATATTACCGGCCGCAAACGATTGGAAGAGCAGCTCCGCCAGACTCAAAAGATGGAGGCCGTGGGCCGGCTGGCCGGCGGCATTGCGCACGATTTCAACAACCTGCTCACCATCATCAACGGTTACGCCGATTTGCTGCTGGGCGACTCCTCACAGTTCCATGCCGCTGTCCGCCCTGAAATCCAGGTGATTCGAGGGGCCGGTGAACGGGCCGCCCGCCTGACCCGCCAACTGCTGGCCTTTAGCCGCCGCCAGGTTCTAAACCCAGAAATTTTGAATCTGAATCAAGTGATGGCTGATTTGGAAAAAGCCCTGCACCACCTGCTGGGCGAAGGCATTCTCCTGGAAATCAGGCTTGCCCCAGGGTTAGGGAATGTTAAGGTAGATCGCGGCCAGATGGAACAGGTTATTTTTAATCTGGTGATCAATGCCCATGAGGCCATGCCCGGCGGGGGTAAACTTACCGTTGAAACAGCGAATACTGATTTGGATGAAACAATGGTACAAGCTTATGTGGGCGTCCCCCCCGGCTCTTATGTGACGCTGGCTTTCAGCGATACCGGCCCCGGCATCTCCGCCGAAACTCTGGCTTATATTTTTGAACCCTTTTTTACCACCAAAGAGCAGGGCCAGGGGAGCGGCTTAGGGTTGGCCATGGTGCACGGGATTATCAGCCAGAGCGGCGGCCATATCCGGGTTTACAGCCAGGCCGGGCAAGGCGCCACCTTTAAAATTTTTCTGCCGCGCCTGCCCCAGGTTGACTCCTCCCCCCGGAGCGACGCCTCCCTGACCGGCAGTGAAACCATCCTGGTCATCGAGAGCGACCCCCAACTCCGCCAACTGATCGCACGCAGCCTGAGCAAGTATGGCTACACCGTCCTTGAAGGCGCTAACCAGGCCGCCGCCCTGTTAATTTACCAACAACACACCGGGCCAATTCACCTCCTGCTGACCGAGATGATGGCGCCCGAGCTTACGGAAGCCTCCTCAGGCAAGGCATTGAAGGTGCTTTATATGCCGGCCTACAGCGATGAGGTGATTGCCCCGCTGGGTCTCGCGGACCCCAGCCTGCCCTTTATCGAAAAGCCTTTTACCACCTCTGGCCTCGTCCAAAAAATACGCGAAACCCTGGACGCCTAGGCAACTTGACATTCAACCTATCTAATTCAACAGCGCCTCCAAGTAATCTACAAAAGGCTTAAAGCATTGATAGCAAGCATAGGCAATCTCATGATAGGGAGTAGCACCTAATATCAACGGCGCATCTATTGTATCTTTGTACTTTTCTCCGTACATCTCAAATAATTGCTCTACAATTCGTTTTGGGGGCTTATTATGATTTTGATCCTCAACCGGTTTTACCCAAGTGCAGTCTATTGAAGCCACACCTAAACGTGAGGCTAACTGGTTCTCAGCTGCTAAAACCAGAGACTCTAGATCGTGCTTAAAGCAGAAAATATGAAATCGTTCGTGTAAGCGAACGTCATCCACATTTTTTCGTTCCAATTCCTTTTTGAATCTTTCTCGTAGGCCTTTACTTAAATCAGCAAAAGTGGAGTGAGGAAAACCATGATTTGGTGGATAAAGGTCAGGTAGGGCAATTACCACAGATTGAGGATCATTCCTCAAAATATTTACAGCCTTAATGGGGGTCTTAAGTATCAAATCTTTCTTATTTTCGTTCCCAATTGATAAAAAAATGACAGTTACACCCCGCGTCTGCAGACGCGCCAGTAAACTGGTTAGCAATTCTTGCATGGCTAACCGGTCACTGGGGCCCTCAACATAAACGATAACCTTCATACAAGTGCCTCTAATTCATCACTACGATGCATAGCTTCTAGTTCTGCTACTCCGAAATCCTCCAGGTTAGCGCGTAAAGTTGCTGAGTCACCTGGTTTGATGTAACGACTTTCGCCGTTAAATTTCTTCATTACGGCAATACGGGATATATCAAACTGGGTTAAAAAATATGAGGCGTGAGTAGCCAAAAGTAACTGGGTTCGAGTACTGGCTTTTTCAAATAATCCGGCCAAAATAGGTAAAGTGCGGGGATGGACACCTTGGTCAGGTTCATCAATACAGATTAAAGTTGGTCGATTCGGCATAAGACAAAGAATTACCCAACACAAGAAACGAAGAGTACCATCTGACAAATCAGCCAAACTCAATTCGTCATCTACACCATGCTCCTGCCAAAAAGCAATGACTTCACCCGGACCGCCACGCGCTTTAACTGTTAAATTTCGGAAGCCAGGCACGGCTGATTGCAAGTGAGTCTTCAATTCATCAAACACTAAAGGGTGTTCACTTTGTAGGTAAAATAGCACAGCACTCAAGTTACCGGCATCTTCACGCAATACTGGCTCTTGCGCAATCGGTACTGACTTACGAATCTGATCGTTATCAATGTTAAAGGAACTATAAAAACGCCACCCTGCAATGAACTCTCGCAGGTTGTATAATGTTATCAATGAGGGGTTAGTCATTGTACTAAGAGCTAACTGATTTGGTTTACGAAGACTTAACTCTTGGCGAACTAACTTGCGTAATTCTGGATCCTGCACAACACCTTTACGTTCCTTTATATTCATAAACAGGAATGGCTCTTTGTACCCCGGTTTGGGTTTGGATGTACGAACCCGCTCAAATGAAACATGAGTACGTCCGACAGGTCCTAAAACTGCACCTTGATAATATAATGTTAGAGATTGTAACAAGTCTACCTCAAGACTCCACCAAAACTCGTCAGGGCCAGGACGATGAAAAATCTGTTGTCCTACAGAACCAGCCACGATTTCTGGAGGAATTTCATGATATACTGCATCGCGCAAAAACTTCAAGAACTCAAACAGGCTTGATTTACCCGCCCCATTGGCTCCAACAATTATTTCTAACTCGGATAGATTAGTTGTAAAATCTCGAAAAGGCCGATAACCTCGTAACTTCAGTGAACGGATACATGGAAATCCATTTTGTCCCAGACTCATTGATGCAATCCTTCGTTATTTTATAGGGGAGTATACAGTCAATCTCAATTCTTTATAGCCAAATTATGAGTATATTCTTTTAAGCGTGTTCCTACATAATGAGGATAATATAGCAGCCCTAACCACCGATACCGTAGGTTATATTTTACCATAAGTTGCTCCATGGGCGGCAATGCCGCAAAGCGCACAATCCCCAGTTTTTCCAGCGGCGAATGAGCCGCCAAAAAAGTCAGTTGGTAATCTTTGCCCTTCTCTCGACGCCGGTAATCACTGGTGAGGACATCGGTGGGGCCGGGCCGGGCCAGCCAGTCCCGGAAGGCCGGCGGCGTGGCTGCGCTCAACTGCTGCCACACCAGCGGCGGCGGCAGGGGCGCGCCAAAAATCTCATGCGCCAAAAACAATGAAGCATAGACAAAGCGGCTCACCCTGGCTTGCGCCGCCCGGCTGACAATGCGCTCCCAATCCAGCTTGACAGACCATTGTTGGCTCAAGCAGGCCAGGTCCAGCAGTTGGTTCAGCCGCGCCTCTCTTTCAACCAGGTGGCCGGCAAAGTGCATGGCCAAATGAATGAGCATATTTTCATCGGAAAGGCGCTGCATCGGCGCACCGGCAATGGTTTGGGTCACGGCGTCGGCCCAGGCATCCGGCAGTTGGCTCACCCTCAGGCCGCGCCAGCCCTGCTCCCACAGCCGCAGGTGCAGTTCCACCGGGCGCGGGTAGAGCGGGTCAAACAGATAGCCGTTCCATTGGTAGCCGTTATTGCGCCACAGGGCCGGCAGATGTTTGGCTATCCACTGATCTTTGCCGGGCAGAGGCCGGAATCCGGCGGCTTGTAAGGCTTGATGACCCGCTTGAGCCAGGCCGGCCGGCACTAAAAAATCATGATCGTATAAAACACGGCTGGCCGGGTCGGGGTAAAAATTTTCAATCAACGACCAGCCCTTGAGCAGCAGGTGAGGGACGCCGGCGGCCGTCAAAATCTGGTCAAGCTCCAGCAGTTCCCCCCGGATGTACTCGTTGCGGCGGGCATTGTCGGTGTAAGCCTGAGCCAGGCGCTGCCGGGTGGCCGGCGGCAGAGAGTCAAGCTGGCCGGCCTCTCGCCAGGTAGCGTACAGGAGAGGGGTCAGGGAATGGCCATCGGCGTGATGGAGCAACTGCTCCCAATCAAGGGCGGCGGGCCAGGCCGGGCGGCGGGCATCAAGCCGGAGCGTATCGGCCATAAATTGAGCGACGGCAAACATAGTCATAGGCTGTTACGGCTGCAGGTTTTGGTCGCGCAGATATTGGGCAATTAAGTGGGCTGTTACATAATAACCGGTCGAGTTCAAGTGCGCGTCCTGGCGAAAGTAAAGCTCTTGACCGGTCCTGGTATAGTCGAGAAAGGGGGGAGTCAGGTCAAGGCATAAAAACTGCCGGGCCTGGCAAAAACCGGTCAGGGCGCGGATCGGTTCAGCCAGGTCATAGGCGGCCGGATTGCCGACGTGCTCCCGCAGCGTGTCCCAATAAATCAATTCTTTGGGTGGAATAATGACCACCACCAACTGCGCCCCGGCGGCCTGAACTTCGCGCCGGGCGGACAACAGAGCTTGCCGGGTGAGCTGCCAACCTTCGGCGACTCGCGGCTGCCGGCTGTCGGCTTGCCGTTCCAGGATGTCAGGATAAAAGGACCAATCAGGGCCGCCCGGCGCAGGGATGTCAACCACTTCTGGGCTGGTCAGGCGTTGATAGTAAATGCCGGCATGCCAGAAAAACTTGGTCAACTCATACAAGCGGACGTTGCGGGCCAGAAAATCGGCCAGGCCGGTCTCCGGCTGCTTTAAGCCGCTGTCTTGCCGGCCCGATTGAACCCACTCCACATACTCGGTGCTGTTGACAAAATCATTCCCACTAAACAAACCCCACAAAACCACTTGGGGTTTTAGCGGCAGGGCGTACTTTTCGGTGACAAGTTGGTACTGGATTGGCCCATAGCCTAAGACCCCCAAATTGACCACCGGCTGGCCCATCTCGGCCTGTAGCTGTTCGGGCCAGGTTTGTTCAGCCTCTACATAGGTACCCCAGGTAAAGGAGTCGCCCACAGCTGCCGCATAGGTGGGGGTGATGGGGCCGGCGTCACGAAAGCCCACTTCAGGATCGCCCAGGCTGCGGGTATGCACCGTGTACTGCAAGGCCAAACCATCGTGGATTTCCACATCTATACCAGGGCGCGGCGCATAAATCAAGGTAGGGTCAGGCTTAAAAGGCCGATTGGTATCTGAGGTTTGATGAATATCCTGGTAAATAGCCAGGGCTTGCCGCACCGGGCGGGGCAGCAGCGCCGGAAACAGGTGCAGGCTGATTTCTAGCAGGGCCAAGCCGGCCCCCAGGCCAAACATAACCAGCATAAATTTTGGGAGAATGGGCTGCATTTTTGCCATAGTTTACAGCCTCAAGCCGCTTGCTTTACCCAATTTTTGCATTATAGTGGTAGGCTATGCAGAACACAAATGAAAACTTTTTTAGCAGGGCGGCGGGGTTGTGGCTGCGCCGGGTAACTCTGAGCGCCGCCGCCATTTATGCAGGGATGTACCTGACCACGGCCGGCCTGCGCGTCTTTTATCCCTATGATCTTGATTTTATTGAAGATGGGCTGCTGCTGACCTCTCTGCGCCTGGCTAACCGGCAGCCTATTTTTATGCCGCCCAATGCCGACTTTACGCCGCACGTTTACATGCCGCTCAGCATGGCTCTGGGCGGCCTTTTGTTCCAGCTTACCGGGCCGGGTTTTTGGCCTTTGCGCCTGCTCTCGCTGGCCGCCACCCTAACCACAACTCTCTTGATAGGCTGGATTGCGCGACGGGAAAGCGGGTTATCGTGGCTGGGCTGGGTCTGCGCCGGTTTATTCCTGGGGGGCTACCGTATTACTGGCTTTTGGTACGAACTGGTCCGGGTAGACTCGCTCTTTGTGGCTTTAGCCCTGGCCGGTGTAACCGTTGGGATATACGGGGCCGGTTCTCGCCGGGGGCTGGTGGGGTCTGCCCTGCTGCTGGCCCTGGCCTTTATGACTAAACAAACCGGGCTGCTGTTGGGGCTGGCCCTGGCTCTTTATCTTTTTATCGCCATTGGCCGGCGCGCCTGGGTTTTTGGGGTGGTTTTTGGTTTGTTGACCGTTATCCCGGTGGTGGTTTTAAACTCACTATCGCAGGGTTGGTTTCTTTATTACACTTTTCACATTGCTGGGATCAATCCGCTAGAATTGGGGCGGGTGCTGCATTTTGTGGGCGCGGAATTGTTGGGGGGGCTGGCCGGCTTAACATCGGTGGCGCTGGTGGGCGGATTTTTGGCCTGGCGCAACGCCGGCCGGCAGGCGCTCTCCCACCAACCCTGGTATTTTTTTATGGCTGTGGCTGTCGTCATCAGCGGGATGGGGCGGGCCTCGGTGGGGGGGAATTTGAATAACCTTATGCCGGCTTACACCTGGCTGTGTCTGGCCCCGGCCCTGTGCTGGCGAGAATGGCCGCGCCGGCCTGAGCAGCGCTTACCCTGGCGAGAAGTGCTGATTCCACTGCTTATCCTGCTCCAGTTTGGCCTGGGCGTCTACAATCCCGGCCGCTACCTGCCCAGTCCGGCCATGCGCTCCGGCGGCGAGCGTTTGATTGCCAAAATCGCGTCTTTTCAGGGCGACGTGCTGGTGTTGATGCACCCGTATTATGCCTGGTTGGCCGGCAAAACGCCGTCGGCCCAAATTGCGCCGCTGTGGCATGCCCGGGAACGCGGCCAATTACCCTTACCCCAGGATTTGGTTGACCGGTTCAAAAACCATTATTATGCCGCCGTCATTTCAGATCAAAGCCTGTTTGAAACCGAACCGGCCTTGCAGCGCCTGCTCGATACCTATTACCGGCCCGCCGAAACTCTAACGATGGATGACGCCCCTCCAACTAACACCGGCCTGATTGTCCGCCCGGCTGTCATTTATGTACCCCGGTAGCGGCCCGCTCTCTCCTTTTAGGCTAGGTAGAAGGGGCATCCCTATGCCCTTCTACCCTGCCGCGCAGGCATAGGGATGCCTGCGCTACCCTATTTTCAACTCATATCTTTACGCTTTACCCTAACCCCGCCAACGCAGCCACAATTCCTTGCTCATCCCACCCGATTTTAAGGCGATACAACTGAGCAATACCCAAAAGAGCCTGCAAGGCGGCCGTATTATGCTGCAGCCGCACCGGCTCATCCCAATAAACCGTGTTGGCCGCCAGGAGCGCCGCCGCTTCCTCGACAGGCAAGGGCGCGATTTCTGTCTGTTCGTTTCCACTCCGCTCGACATAGCACAATTGAATACGCGAAGGGGTAAATAAGGTTTCGGCCAGCCGGCCAGGGTGGGCGACCCGCAGATTGACCACTGTTTTGCGCTGTTCCCGCACTTTCACGGCTTCGCCCTGGTAGTGGGGAAACAACGCCAGCACATCGTCCCGCAGTTTCACCTCGCCGATGGGGTAGCCGCCAACGATGAATTGTTCGCCCACCTGACGCAGCAGGGCCATGCCATCGGCCAGAAAGATGTAGCCGGCTCGCAGTAAGTGCAAGGCAGTGGTGGATTTGCCGGTGTTGTGCGGCGCTACCATCAGGATGAGCCGCTGCCCGGCCGAGTCGAGCACGCAGGAGGCATGCAGCATGGCCCACTCGGCCAAAATGAAGTTGAGCAGGTAGTGGTCAACAATGTAACGGCTGACCAGCCGTGTTTCGGCGGCCAGGGCCGGGGAGAGAAATGCTACGGCCACGCGTGTGTGGAGATTGGCAAAGGCGTGTCCCCACACCCCGGCAGAAACGGTAATCCACTCGCCCAGGCCGGCGTAGTGGAACTGCTCCGGCAAATTTTCCGGCAAGGGTGGCGCAGGATACTCGCTAACTATTAGTTGAATGGTAATTGGAAATTGGTGATTGGTGATTGGTGATTGGTGATTGGAGACAGCGTACCCTTTGGGTATTAAAAGGCTAAAACGCCCGGCGGAGAGTTTGACGGCGGCTAAAAGTTCCGGTTGGTTGGCGGTGATGGTGGCCGGGATGCCAAACGGGGCAAACTCAAAGGAGGCAGTTTGAGCATTGGCCTGGCGGGACCAGAAATCTTCGGTAGGGAGTAGGGACGCCGAAGGCGCGCACCCGACAGGGCGCAGAGCGAGCGAGGGAGTAGGGAGTAAGGGATGGTTCATGCGTCCAAATCTACCAATGAGTGAATGTTGCCGGTCACTTTGGCGGCGGCGACGGGATGCTGAGGGAGATGAACCTGCATGGGCAAGCCGCCTTTGGGGGCCGAAAACATCATGCCGGTGCGGTCAACTTTGGCCTGTGGGGGCAGCGCCAAGCGGTAGCGCTGCAAGAGGAGGGAAAGCACAATCTTCATTTCCAGGGTGGCAAAGGCTGCCCCTATGCACATGCGCGGCCCGGCTGAAAAGGGAAAGTATTCATAAGGCGTGGGCCGCAGAGTCAACCAGCGTTCCGGCCAAAATCGGTTGGGCTGAGGATATAAATCGGCGCGGTGCTGAGTCATGAGAGAGCTGACGGCAAAATAGCTTCCTGCCGGAAAGGCGTAGCTTCCCAATTCAACCGGAGCGGCGGCAATCCGTAGCTGCCAGATAAAAGGCGGCAGCAAACGCATACTTTCTTTGATGACGCCGTCCAGCAGGGGCAACTGGTCAAGCTGGGCAATGCTCGGCGCGTCGCCATGGAGTTGGCTGTCCAACTCGTTGAGCAAGTTAGCCAGGATCAAGGGGTACCGGTCGAGCAAAAACAGCGTCCAGGTAAGGGCGTTGGCGGTGGTTTCGTGCCCGGCGATGAACAGGGTGAGGGTTTGACCAATCAACTCAGCATCGGTCATCC
>CAZDMM010000087.1:0-15194 GCA_964505845.1 uncultured Caldilineaceae bacterium | reverse complement strand
TACCCCAGCCCCAACCGATACACCGCTCCCCACCGATACCCCGGCTCCTACCACTGAACCGGCCCCAACCGAGGCCGCGCCGCCTCCGGTCAAAACCCCGTCACTCCGCACCACCATCAGCGAAAATCTCCGCCAAAACAAGGATCTGATCCAGTCCCAGGCAGGTGCGCCCCAAGCTAAAAAAGTCATCTTCTTTGCTGCCGACGGCATGCGCCCGGACTTGATGGAGAAATACGCGGGCGAAGGCGCAATGCCTACTTACGCCGAGATGCTGGCGGAGGGCGTCAAGGGCGACAACGGCCTGGTGCAGGCCTTCCCGCCCAACACCGGCGTCGGCTGGTACACCCTGGCCACCGGAGCCTATCCGGGCGAGCACGGCTCCACCAATAACACCTTCCACCGCACCGGTGAGGGCAACTTCAATAACCGCACCAGCTTTGCCACCACCGGCCTCTTGCAGGCCGACACGCTCCAGCAGGCGGCTGAACGGGCCGGCAAAAGGATTGTCTCAGTGGAATGGGTCGGCTCGCGTAACATCTCGCCGGCGCTGGCCGGGCCGGTTATTGACTTTCGCAACTTCTTCTCCACTCGAGGCGTGCTCGCCGCGCCGCTCAACTCAACCGAGCAAGCCGGCGCCGCCGCCTTTGGGCTTTCTTACCAGGTAGCTGCCTTTACCCCGGCCTCCGGCTGGAGCAACACCCCGGCCGGCGACGACAGCGTCAGCCCGCCGCAGCAGGCCACGCTTACCGTAGCCACCACCTTTGCTGCCCAAAATCCAACCCGCACTTACGACGTCTACATTTACGACAGCGTGGTGGATGGCGTCCTGGCCTATGACCGAGTCCTGCTCACCCGCAGTGCAGTAGGCAAAGATGCCGGCCAGGCCGCCGCCAATTTGGCGGTGGGAGACTGGGCCGACGTCAGGCTGGTCGGGGCGGACGGCCTCATCGGCGCTCGCGCCGGGCAAACGGCCGGTTTCTACGTCAAGCTGATCAATCTGGCCGGCGACCTTAGCTCGTTCAAGTTGTACTTCACCTCGGTAACGCGGGCCATTGCCGCCTGCGCCTGCGACCCGAATTTTGAGAGCATCCTGGTTGACCAGTTCCCCACCAGCACCGCTGCCGACTTTGCCCCGCTGGAGGCCGGCATCGTTGATGAGGAAACCTATGTAGAGCAAGGGTTGATGTGGGCCGATTTCCACTGGCCGGCGCTCAAATACATCCTAACCACGGTCCAGCCGGACACCGACCTGCTCTTCCTGGGCAGCCCCACCACCGATGAGTTTCAGCACCAATTCCTGGCCCTGACCGGCCCGGCCGCCGTCAACGGCGTCCCCAATCCATACTTTGACCCTGATAAAGCAGGCAGGTATGAGGAATTTGTGCGTGAAGCGTATAGTGAGGCCGATACCACCCTGGCCCTCGGACTCTCGCTGATGGGTGGCAATACCACCGTCTTTGCCTCTTCCGACCACGGTTTTGGGACGCAGTGGCTGGCGGTGAACGCGCCCAAAGTGTTGAGTGACGCCGGCTTGCAGACCCCTGAGCAGCCCAGCAACTGCCGGGCCGCTATAGGCACAGGGGCTGTCAATCTGGCCAAAGCCTGTTGGGCCGGCGGAACCGCCCAAATCTATGTCAATACCGCCTTGCCGACCGGGACAACCTATGAACAGGTCAGAACGGCCATCATCGCCGCCTTTCAGAACCTCGCTGACCCGGCCAACCCCGGCGCTCAGGTGGTGCTCAAGATCATGAAGAAGGAAGAGCTGCGCAACGTGGACGGCAGCGACTCGCTGCACCCCAACCGCAGCGGCGATGTGGTGGTAGTTCTCAAACCGCCCTACCAGTTTGATGCGGCCACGCCCGGCCAGACTATCGCCTTCTCCCAATTCTTTGGGCAGCACGGCTACCTGCCGGAGCTGGTTGACCTGGGCAACAACGTCAACATGCATGCCACATTTGTGGCAGCCGGTCCCGGCATTCGCCACCAAGACCCGGTGGCCGGCGTTCGGGCCGTTGACCTGGCCCCAACCATCTCTTTTCTGATGGGCATTCCAGGCCCCCAAAACGCGCGCGGCAAGATTCTATACGGGCTAACCACAGCTCAAGGCAAGTACAAAGAGATAACCCTCCTGCAGATTAGCGACTACCACGGCCAACTGGTGCCGCTGGCTGAGGCTGCCGACAACTTGAGCGGCGGCGGCGCCAGTAACCCCACCTTTGCCATCGGCGGCTCGGCCTTTCTCAAGCCCTGGTTTGACCTGTACCGAGGCGAGGCCAGGGAAGGCGTGTTAACCATGGCCGGCGGCGATTCGGTGGGCGCTACCCCGCCCATATCAAGCTTCTTTGGCGACAAACCCACCATCGAAATTATGAACCTCATGGGCTTCAGCCTCGACGGCCTGGGCAACCACAACTTTGACCGCGGCCAAACCTACCTGCGCACCCAGTTGATCCCGCTGGCCCAATTCCCCTATGTATCGGCCAATCTTGTGCGGCCTACCGGACAAACGCCGGCCGAGTGGCGGCCTTCGGCAGTCTTCAACTTTGAGGGTTTTAAGCTGGGTATCGTCGGCTTCTCTAACGAAGACCTGACCAGCTTAATCTTCCCCGGCAACCTCGACCCGTTTGTGGTCAAGCCAATCGTACCCACCATCAACGCCGAGATTGCCCGGCTGCGGGCCAAGGGCGCCAAGATGGTCATCGCTATTGGTCACGAGGGCGCGACAGACGGCACGTTCAACAGCCCGACCGGCCCGCTGATCAACGTGGCCGACAACCTGGTCGGTGCGGATGCCGTCTTGGGCGATCACACCGACTTCCAAACCATTACACGCCGGCCTAACGGCGTGCTGGTAACCGAGAATCGCAGCAAGGGCATTCGCTTTACCCGCCTGCGCCTGGTACTTGACGCCTCTACCCAGTCGGTTGTGTACAAAACTGCCGACTGGCATAAGCCCTGGAATATCGGCATTACCCCCGACCCTACTATTCAGGCCCGGATTGACCAACTCAACGCCCAACTGTCGCCCATCCTGGGCGCCGTAATCGGCAGCTCGACCCGCTTTATCCCGCGCGCCGATGCTTGCGGCCAGAGTGCAGGACGCACGTGTGAGTCGCTGGTGGGAAACACCACCACAGATTCGATGCGGGCCAAGTACGGCTCGATCGGGGTTGAGTTTGCGTTTACAAACTCCGGCGGCCTGCGGGCGGACCTCACCTGTCCGACGACCGACAACCCCAGCGACTTCTGCCCGCCGTATACCCCACCCCCCTATCTGATCAGCCGCGGGCAGGTGCTAGGGGTGCTGCCATTCGGCAATGTCGTGGTCACCCTCAATGTCAACGGGGCCGAGTTGAAGACAATGCTGGAGAACGGCGTGTCTCGCATGCCGGCTGCTGACGGGCGATTCCCCCAGGTATCGGGCCTATGCTTCACTTACGATATCGCGGCTCCGGCCGGCAGCCGTGTTACCGGGGCGGTACGCCAAGCTGCCGATGGTAGTTGCACCGGAGCGCCGGTTGACCTGACGGCCGCATCAACTTACAAAATTGCCGAAAACGATTTCATGGCATCCGGCGGAGATGGCTACCCATTCTTTACGCCGCGAGTAACGACGCAGGACATCATGGACCAGGTGCTGGCTGACTACATCACGGCCAACTCCCCAGTCGCCCCGGCGATTCAGGGGCGCATCAACTGTGCGGATAGCAACGGTGCAGCCGCGCCGAACTGCCCGGTCGTGACGCCCTGAGCCTGCCAGCCAGGTCAGAGGATATGAGGCCAGTGGTTCTAATGAGTTTTGCTTGTCAAAATCTGCCTCAATGCCAGGTAACAAGATTTTATTTAAGCGATGGAGTAGCCTGATGCTAAAAATTCGATCACAACGCTGGCCTCGCTTAACCATGGCCGGAGTCACGCTTCTGCTCACCCTGGCGTGTGGTTTGATTGAATCTGAGGCTCGGCCGGCACGCCAGCGGGTGGTTCTCCATCGCTTACCTACCCTCACCCCAACCATTGTGGCAACTGCGGCCCAGGTGATAGAGCCGGTTCAAGCCATCCCGGTCTCTACTCCGCTACCATTACCTCCGGCCACCTCGACCAGGAGTGAGATTGCCCCGGTTTCCCCGGCTGCCGCTAACAGCCAAGCAATCCTTACCCCGGTGGTGGTGCTGAATGTTCGCTCAGGGCCGGGCCTGGATTACCCGGTTCTGGGCAAATTGACGCCGGGTCAGGCTTACCAGGTGGCCGGCAAAAATCCAGAAGGCTCCTGGTGGCAGATCATCTATCCGCCTGGCAGCGGCAGCCTGGCCTGGGTTTCGGCGGAGGCTCAATATGCCACAGTCAGTGGGGGTGAGGCCGTACCAATTGCCCAACTACCACCCCCACCGGCTGCCACGCCAATTCCGGCAGCGGCTGCGCCAACCGTGCCGGCTTCGTCTGACCCTCCCGGCGCTCCCCCCCCTGCTCCCACCGCTACCACCAACACAGCGTCGCCAGATTGGGCTTTTGCGGGTGTACGAGTCTACAGCGATCATATCCAGGGCGGGCTGCTGCTGCACGGCAAGGCCCTCAACCATACCGGCGCTGCCCAGGAACTTGTCGCCATCAACGGTACTTTTTATGATGGGCAAGGGCAGGTGATTGCCGATCAAGATGACAGTTACGCATACTGGCCGGGTTATGTGGTTCCACCGGGGGGGAGTGTGCCCTTTGAGCTTTTGGTTGACGGGATTGGCGAGGCAGCCAGGTTCGACTTGAACGTTGAGGCCAAACCGAGTGATAACCCCCCCCGCCAGGATTTCAACGTGTCAAACGTCAATCAGCAAACTGAAGGTGGCGACTACTGCCTGGCGGGCGAGTTACGCAACCCCGGACGCGAATTAGAAGATTATTTGATTGTTGCTGCCGTTTTGTATGACAGCCAGGATAACGTGCTCAACTTTGGCGACTACGAAGAGTTTGGCCAACTGCAGGGCAACGCCTCTAACTTTGAAATCTGCATTGATCGGCCCAGCCAAGATATAGCCCGCTACGAGGTTGTGGCGTGGGGGCGCTGAAATTTAGAGACAGTTCCAAATAAGAGCGTGTTTCTTAAAAAAGAAACCGGGTTTTTGAGAACTATTCGACCATACTTTGGGCAAAGAGACAGCCATTTTAAGGCTTAAAAACCCGGTTTCTGCGCCTAAAAATGTCCCAAAGCCATTTAAGAAACACGTTCTAAACACAGGGTGGAGCTGCAAACTCCACCCTGTCTATTTTGTTCAAAATTCTAACTTTTTTCCTGTATTTTCTTTATGAGATTCCTTGATCTCCCGGTTATGCTGGTAGGTAAGTTTTTTGGTTCTTTTACAACCCGGCTCAACATCATTATTTTCCGTCCCAGCCTCAATACTTGCGGTAGAGCCAATGCTTCAAGTAACCTACCTCTTTTGCCTGGCCTTCATTATTGGTTTCTGTTTCAGTGGGTGCAGCTTAAACACCTGGGCGGCAAATGCGTCCACGCCGCCTGGCCCTGGCTCTCCAGCCCTCCCCCCGCCCACGCACACAGCGGCGCTCACCCCCCTCAAAGCCCCCACCGGGCTAACTGCTAAAGAATTTTATAACCTGGCCCTGGCTCACCTGCCCCAACAGTCCGGCGACGCCGTCTTGATCCGGTTAGATAGCGGCCTGCTCTGGCTGCTGGACCCGGCCGGTACCAGCACCGGCTGGACCGCCGACTTTTGGTCGCCTTCTACCGGCCAACGCTTCACCCTGACCCTCCTCAACGGGGTCATCATCACCCAGGCGCGGCCTGACTCGACGCCTGACTCGACGGTAGCGGTGGACTCGCTTAATTTGGACCTGGCCGGTTTTTTGGAAAAAGCAGCGGCAGCCGGCGGCCACGTCTACCGCCGGCAGGGTTATCGCACCACCGCCGGGTTGTGGGTAGAAAAGCGCGACCCGGCCATTCCCACCTGGACAATCACCTATCTCTCGCCAGACCAACCCCTGCCCGCTTTCAGCGTTATCCTGGATGCTCGCAGCGGCCAGGTATTAGGCGTTCAACAACCCAACGGTTGAGGAAAAAAGATTCTCTAAAGAAGAGGCCGGCGCTACCCCGGCAGAGTTTGGCCCACCTGTTCGATGTAATCCAGCGACTGGTGTCGAAAGTAGGTGTTGTACAATTCCGCATAATGGCCGCCTTGAGCCATCAGGGCCGTATGGCTGCCCTCTTCCACAATCTGGCCGTGGGACATGACAATGATCCGGTCGGCGTTCTTAACGGTGGAGAGACGGTGCGCAATAACGATGGCGGTACGGTCGGCCATGACGGCTTCTAGCCCTTCTTGAATCTGGGCCTCGGTAAAGGGGTCTACGCTGGCGGTGGCTTCATCCAAAATAAAGATGGCCGGGTTTTTGAGCAGCACCCGCGCCAGGGCCACCAACTGCCGCTGCCCCAGCGAGAGATTAGCCCCCCGCTCACCCACGTCGGTATCCAGGCCGTTGGGCAGGTCGGCCAGCCAATCGCCGCCGCTGATGCCCACGGCGGCCTGCTCCACCTGGGCGTCGCTGGCCCCAGGCCGGCCGTAGCGAATGTTCTCCCGCACTGTCGCCGAAAACAAAAAAGGCGTCTGCGAAACCAGGCCGACCTGCCGGCGATACTGCCGCAAATCCAGGCTGCGGATGTTCTGGCCGTCAATCAAAATCTGGCCACCCTGAAATTCGTAAAAGCGGGTCAGCAGCTTGATGATGCTGCTCTTGCCGGCCCCGGTGTGGCCCACCAGGGCCAGCGTCTCGCGGGGAGCAATGGTCAAAGAGAAGTCAGGCAGGACAACTTCGTTATCGGTGTAGCTGAAGCGGACGTGGCGGAATTCTACCCCTCCCCCTAACCCCCTCTCCTGAAAGGAGAGGGGGAAATCTCCCTCTCCCTTTGGGACGCTTTGCGCGCCGGAGGCGGGGATGGGGTGAGGGCCAGGGGGTGAGGTCTGAATCACCTTTGGCTCGGCGTCAATTAGGGCAAAAACCCGCTCCGAGGCTGACAACCCATCCTGGAATTGGCTCCAAAAAGAGGCGATGCCCAACATCGGAAACCAGAAAAAACCGACCGACTGCATAAACAGGTACCACTCGCCGGGGGTGAGCAGGCCACTGCGGCTGGTCAGGCCGCCGGCAATGATGAGCGCCCCCACCCCCAACCCCGAAGACGCCCCGACAATAGGAAAGATGGTGTTGAGGGTCAACCCCCGGCGCAGCCCGGCCCGGTAGCCCTGCTCATTGTTGTGGGTAAAGGTGTAGTAGATGGCCGGCTCCTGGCGAAAGCTCTTGGCCACCATAATGCCGCTGATAGATTCCTGAATTTGGGCGTTGATGGTGGCCGTGACGCGCCGGGCGTCCAGCGTTACCCGGCGGGCGATGCGCCGGAAACTGAGCGCCAACGCCACCGCTACCGGGGCAAAGGCGATCAGCAGCAGGGTCAGCCACACGTTAATACGGAACAGCCACAGCATCAGCAACAGCACCAACATCACCTGGCTGAGCAGGTTGACCGTCAGGCTGACCACCTCGGCAAAATCCTGGGTATCGGAGGTGATGCGGCTGACGATCTTGCCGGAGGGATGCTCATCAAAAAAGGAGAGGTCGTGCTCAATGGTGGCGCTGAACACGTCCTCGCGCAGTTTAAGCACCACCTCGCCCACCACGCGGGCCAGATAACGCTGCTGGATAAAGTTAAAAACCCAGGCCGTCGCCCCCAACAGAAACACCCCGACCGCCACCATAATGATAATGGTCAAGGTGGGGCTGTGGGCCACCAAATCCAAAGCGCGAGAGATAAGAATCGGCCCGCCCATGCCGGCGGCGGCGTTCAGGGTGATGGCCGCCACAATCAGCAGCATGCGCCGCCGGTGGGGCTTAAAGTAGCCGGCAATCCGGGCCAATAATTCCCGGTCACTATAACTGCGGTCGTAAGCCTCGGTTTCGAGGCCGTTTAGGATAAAGCCCATATTTGCTACCTATTCGTACCTCGAAAATATCCGCCGGTAATCCGCGCTGCGGGCCAGGAGTTCCTCATGCGTGCCCTGGTCAACCAATTCACCCCGGCGTAGTACCAAAATGTGGTCGGCCCAGCGAATCTGGCTGAGGCGGTGGGTAATGAGAAAGGTGGTGCGCTGGCGGCTGATGAAGCGCATGGCCCGTTGAATCTGGTCTTCGGTGGCGCTGTCAATGGCGCTGGTGCTGTCATCCAGAATCAGGATGCGGGGGTTGGTTAAAAAAGCGCGAGCGATGGCGATGCGCTGGCGCTGCCCGCCGGAGAGCGTTACCCCACGCTCGCCCACCTCGGTTTGATAGCCCTGGTTGAAGCTCATGATAAAATCGTGGGCCTGGGCCTGGCGGGCCGCCTGCTCGATGGCTTCCGGGGTGGCGTCGGCGCAGCCAAAGGCGATATTCTCGGCCAGGGTGCGGGAGAAGAGAAAAACATCCTGCTCGATGGTGGAGATTTGGGAGCGCAGCGACTCCAGGTTCCAGTCGCGCACACCCACCCCGTCCACCCGCACCTGGCCGCTGTCGGCGTCAAAAATGCGGTTGATGAGGCGGGTCAGGGTGGTTTTGCCGGAGCCGGTTTGCCCCACAATGGCTACGGTTTGGCCCGGTTTGGCGGTGAAGCTGATATTTTTGAGCACCGGGACGCCGTTGTAACCAAAACTGACTCGCTCAAAGACCACCTCGCCTTGAATGGGTTGAGCCAGACCGGCCTCATTTTGATCCAGGTCGGTTTCGGTGTTGATGACGTACAGGATGCGCTCGGCCCCGGCCAGCCCCAGTTGCACCAGGTTGAAAGAAAAGATCGAGATGAAGGTCACAAAGCGAAAAACGCCCAGCAGCCCCATAAAAGTGACCACCTCGCCCAGGCTCAGGCGGCCGGCCCGCCACAATAACAGGGCGTGCAGCAGCCCGACGGCCCAGGCAAAGCTCAACATGAGCATCGGCAGGTAGCGGGCCTGGATTTCGCCCTGGCGAATAAAATAATCGCGGAAGGCGCGGGCGTTATAGGTAAACTTGTCCCACTCATACCGCTCCTGCACGTTGGCTTTGACCGTCTCGATGCCGCTGATAGCCTCGGCCAGTTCGGCGTTCATGCGGCCAAACTGCTCTCGCATGGCAATGCTCACCGGCTTCAGGCGGCGGTTATAATCGGCGATGGTGATGGCAAACAGCACGATGAAAAGAAGTGGAGCCAGCAGCAGTTCCGGGTAAAGGCGGCCAATCAGGATCAGCGGGGCCAACGCGCCCATAACGGAGTCAGTGATTAAGGTTAAACCGGGGCTGACCATAGCGTTCAGGCTGCGCACGTCGTTGGTGGCGCGGGCCATAATATCGCCCACCCGCTGGCGGCCATGAAAGGTCTGGCTTTTGCCCAGCAGGCTCAGGTATAACTCGTCGCGGGTATCTCGCTCCAAGCGTTGGGCCAAAAACTCGCCGGCATAGTTGCGCAGCAAGCCGGTTAACCCCTGCCCCAGGGCTACCCCCATCGCGCTCAACGCCACCGCCACCAAAGCCCAGGTGTCCCAGCCAGGCGTCGTAATCAAATCAAGCGCCCGGCCCACAAAGACCTGCACGTAGGCGTAACACAGGTTGTTGACCAGGGCAGCCAGCAACATCCCCAACGGCAGCAACGGGTAGCGCAGCAGGTGAGAAATCAACCAACGCAGCGGCGAGGAACGTTGGTATACATATTCATGGGCTATAGTAAATTCACGCATAAAGAAGCAGTATACCACAAATTCCACGAGGGCAGTAATCTATTTTGCCCAAAACTGACCTAGCCGCTACACTCACCTGCATGGCTAACACTTTTTCAGAAACCCGGTTTTTGCCCGCTAAAAAGTATTGTCTCTTAAGGTTTAAAAACCGGGTTTCTGCGCTCATGCTTGATGGCTAACGACGACTACTTCTCCCAAAACCAACCTGCCCGTCGAGGGCGGCGGGTGCTCATCTGCGTGCGCGGCCAATGCGCCGAGTCGAGCCGGGGCTTTAAATTGGAACAACGCCTGCTTGACCTCATCCGGCAGCATGGCCTGGATGATTCCACCCACCCGCAGTACGTCACCTGCACCGTCACCAACTGCCTGGGGGTGTGTGAAAACGGGCCGGTGCTCATCGTTCACCCTGAAGCTATCAAATATCAACGGGTAGACCAAACCGCCCTGGCGCGCATCTTTCACGAGCATCTGCTCCACAACCGGCCGGTGGAGGAATTGATCGTCCGCCAGGCTCCCGCCAAACCCATCTTCAAAAACGTCCCACGCAAACGGTAAATCAAGCTACTTGACACCCGGCTGGTTTGGCCTATACTCAGCTTCAGCAAACTGAAGCATACCGCATAGGTAAAGGTGCGCCGAGGGCGGTGAGGCCAGGCGCACGCTCAAGCGTGGGGGAAGACCGGTGCAAATCCGGCGCTGTCCCGCAACGGTGAGAACAGTAATTAGTAGCCAGTAATCAGTAGTCAGAAAAATATCTGTCTACTGACTACTGATTACTGGCTACTGTACTAAGCCCGACTACCCACCTTTACCTGCAACTTGTGTGTCACCTTCGCGGAGAAAGGTTGCCGAGTATACGCCGCCCGCCCTCCGGCGGGTTTTTGTTTTCATCTTGGGCGACCCGGCAAGAGTAGGGCCGCCTTTTTTATCTGTATCAACCCAACGAAAGAACCGCTTATGACCGACTCTAAATCACCCCGCCGCGAGCGGAACTATGTCATCCGCCCCGACGGCAAACCCATCAATGTCCCCCGCAACCGGGGCCAATTATTTGTGTGCGAAAACGGCTGCTGCTGCGGCCACACCCGGCGCGGCTTTGCCCCCGTGCCCCACGACCTCTACTACACCGAGTGGGAACGGCGCAAGTTGCGTAACCGGGTTCATCTGAATCATGCCGGTTGCCTTGGCCCCTGCGCCCTGGCCAATGTGGCCCTGCTGCTTTTTGATGGCCGGCCCATCTGGTTCCACTCGGTCAATTCTGACCAGCTCATCCTGGCTATTTTTGACTATATTGACGCCATGCTGGCCGCCGACCGCTACCTGCCGCCGCCGCCGGTATTGGCAGGTCATACCTTCAACGGTTTCGCCTGGGATGGAGCTACCGCAGAGGTGCGAGGGAGCGAAGGAGCAGGGGAGATTGTCCTTCCCACCTTACCTCAGGTTGAAGAAATATTGGCGTTGGGTGAATTGGGTATCCTCTTTCTCACCCACGCCGATACCGACCTGCTGACCCTCAGCCGGGCCGTGGCCGAGCTGCCGCCCGATTTTCCCCCCGTGCGCGGCTTCAACCTGAGCAGCCTGCCCACCCCTGCCCACGTGGACGAATTTATCCGCACCGAGCTGCCGGAGACACAGGTCATCGTGCTGCGCTCATTGGGCGGGCGACAGGGCTTTAGACAGGGCTTTGACACGTTAGTTCAGGCCGCCCATCGCCTGGGCAAAGACCTCATCTGCGTGCCCGGCACCGAAGGGCTGGACCCGGAGCTGACCGCCCACAGCAACGTCCCGGTGCCGGTCATCCACGATGTGTACCAATACCTGCATTACGGCGGCGTGGACAACATGCGCCACCTGCTCCACTTTCTGGCCGACCATCTGCTGGCCGGCGGCTGGGACTACGAGCAGCCGCTTGAGCAGCCGCGGCACGGAATCTATGAGATTAGAGAGTGGAGATTTAATAACCAATCTCCACGCCCGTCAGACGGGCAGTCCAATCTCCAATTACCAATTACCAATCCCCAATCCCCCCCCACCATCGGTATCCTCTTCTACCGCAGCCACTGGCTCAGCGGCAACACCGATTTTATTGACGCCCTGATTGAGGCGATTGAAGCGGCGGGCGGGCGGGCGCTGCCGGTCTTTACCACCTCGCTCAAAGAAACAAGCGAAGCGGCGAATGAGCGAATCAGCGAATCTCCCCCGCTCCCCTGCTCCCCTGCTGCTTTTCAATTTTTTTATGACGAAAACGGCGCCCTCCTGGTTGACGCCGTCATCTCGACCATCTCCTTTGCGATGGGGGGAGTCAACCCAGATGGAGCGACGGCGGCCGGCTGGAATGTGTCGGCCTTGCAAGAGCTGGGCGTGCCGGTGCTGCAAGCCGTGGCCAGCAGCATGAGCGAAGCCGAATGGCGCTTGAGCCAGCGCGGCCTGCGTCCTCTTGACGTGGCCATGAACGTGGCCCTGCCGGAGTTTGATGGCCGCATCATCACCGTCCCCATCAGCTTCAAAGGCGAAGCCAAAAACGGACATCACTGTATCGGCTCCACCTGCAATTGTAACGACGTTCAACGTTCAACGTTCAACGTTCAACGCTACCTCCCTATCCCCGACCGGGTGCGGGCGGTGGTGAATCTGGCTATGCGCTACGCTGCCCTGCGGCGTAAACCCAACGCCGAAAAACGCGTCGTCTTTATGCTGACCAACTCCCCCGGCAAAACCGACCGCATCGGCAATGCGGTGGGGCTAGACACGCCGGCTTCGCTCATGCGCCTGTTTGAGCGGATGCAAGCGGCCGGCTACCGCCTTGAGAATATCCCGGAGAGCGGCGATGCCCTGCTCCACGAGCTGATTGACCGCTGCTCCTACGATGTTGAGCGTTTGAGTGACAGCCAACTGGCCCGCGCCGCCGGGCAGGTGCCGGTCAGCCTGTATAAGGACTGGTTTGACCGGTTGACCGAAGACCAGCGCGGCCGCATGCAAAAACAATGGGGCGCGCCGCCGGGCGAAGCCTACGTCCACCACCCGCGGAAGGATGAAGGCGGAAGGAGTCATCACTCACCACCGGTGCCCAAGTACCCTCACCCCGTCGCTGATGCGACTCCCCTCTCCCAGTGGGAGAGGGGCGGGGGTGAGGGCGATTCTCAGAAGCTGAAGGATAAAAGGGGAAAAATTCATCCTTTCATTGCTTTGGCCGGGCTGAACCTCGGCAACGTTTTTGTGGCTTTGCAGCCGCCGCGCGGCTACAATATGGATCCCGACGCCATCTATCACACCCCGGATTTAGCGCCTACTCACAACTACTACGCCCTGTACAAATGGCTGGCGACTCCGCAGAGCGAGGGCGGTTGGGGCGCGGACGCCATCATCCACATGGGCAAACACGGCACGCTGGAGTGGCTACCCGGCAAAGGCATCGGCTTGAGCCAAGATTGTTTTCCCGACACCTTTTTGGCCGACCTGCCACTCATCTATCCCTTCATCATCAACAACCCCGGCGAAGGAGCGCAGGCCAAGCGCCGCGCTCACGCCGCCGTGGTGGACCACATGATTCCGCCCATGACCAGCGCCGAGGTGTACGGCGAGCTGGCCCTGCTGACCCAACTGGTGGACGAATATTACCAGGTGGAGCAGATGGACCCGGCCAAGCTGCCCCTCATCCAGCAGCAAATCTGGCAACTGATGCAAAAAGCCAACCTGGACAAAGACATCGCCGAGATGATGCGCTTTGTGGATCACGGCGACCACTCCCACGAGTGGGACGGCAGCTACACCGACGACGGCACACCGCTGACCCTGGCCGAGATGAATGCCACCGATTTTTCCCACCTGTTGGAGGATATAGACGGGTATCTATGCGAACTCGGCAGCCTGCAAATTCGGGATGGGCTGCATATTCTGGGCTACGTGCCGCAGGGAGACCAACTGTGCGGCCTGCTGCGCGCCCTCACCCGCATCCCCAACGGCGATATCCCCAGTCTGCGGGCCGAGGTTGCTGCCTGGTTGGGCTTTGATTTGGAGGAACTCCTGGCGAATCGAGGGCAGAGATTAGAGATTAGAGATAGGAGATTGGAGATTGGAGACCTATCACGAGTCTGTGCCACCCATGCGGATGCAATAGAATTAATTGATGATTTGTGCTTTAACTTGCTGCAACGGCTTGAACAAGCCAACTTTGACGCCTCCGAAATTGATGCGGCCATTGCCTCCATCCTCGGTGTCCCTCAGCCTCATCACGTACCGATCACCAATCTCCAATCTCCACGCCCGTCAGACGGGCAGTCCAATCTCCAATTACCAATTACCAAAGTCTTAACCTTCATCTGCACCACCCTCGTCCCACTCATCCGCCGCAACGGCGACGAGATTGACAACCTGCTGGCGGCGTTGGAGGGCAAGTACGTCCCGGCCGGGCCGGCCGGCGCGCCGACGCGGGGCATGGCCCACATCTTGCCGACCGGCCGCAATTTTTATGCGGTTGACCCCCAGGCCATCCCCAGCCAGGCCGCCTGGCGAGTCGGCAGCCAGTTGGCGGATGAGTTGATTGCCCGCTACCAGGCCGAGGAGCATGCCTACCCCGAAAGCGTCGGCTTGAGCATCTGGGGAACCAGCGCCATGCGCACCCACGGCGACGACGTGGCCCAGTGTTTGGCGCTGTTGGGCGTCCGCCCGGTATGGCAGCCGGAGAGCCGCCGGGTCACGGATGTGGCGGTCATCCCGCTGGCCGAGTTGGGCCGGCCTCGCATTGACGTGCTGATGCGCATCAGCGGCTTTTTCCGCGACGCCTTCCCCCAACTGATTGATCTGATGGACAGAGCGGTGCAGTTGGTGGCCCGGCTGGATGAGCCGACCGACCAGAATTTTGTGCGCAAACATTATCTGCACGACCTGGCGGCGCACATGGCCAGGGCAAGCAAAAGCTCTGAGGCGCATGATTTGGCCGAGCGGCGGGCCAGCTTCCGCATCTTTGGCAGTAAGCCGGGGTCTTACGGAGCCGGCATTTTGCCGCTCATCCAAGAGCAAAACTGGCAAAACGAGGCGGATTTGGCCCAGGCTTATCTCAATTGGGGCGGCTATGCTTACGGGCAGCAAATTTACGGCGAGGACGCCCGTGAGGAGTTCAAAACCACTTTGAGCGGGGTGCAAGTGGCGGTTAAAAACCAGGATAACCGGGAGCACGATATCTTTGACAGCGACGATTACCTGCAATATCACGGCGGCATGATTGCCACCATTCGCGCCCTGAATGGCCGCAATCCCAAAAGCTACTTTGGGGATAACAGCAACCCGGAGCGGGCCGAGGTGCGCACCTTACAGCAAGAAGCCTACCGGGTTTTCCGCAGCCGGGTGGTCAACCCTAAGTGGATCGAGAGCATCCAGCGCCACGGCTACAAAGGCGCGCTGGAGTTGGCCGCTACGGTGGATTATCTCTTTGGCTACGACGCCACCGCCCAG
>CAZDMM010000086.1:0-15293 GCA_964505845.1 uncultured Caldilineaceae bacterium | reverse complement strand
AACCCAGGCGGCCGCTGCCCCAACCGAAGCCCCGACGGCAGCGGCCACGGAGGAACAAGCGGCTGAACCCACCGAAGCCGCTGCCGCTGGGGAAGCTGTCACGCTGACCTACCTTGTTGACGATAGCGAGGCCAACCAGGCTACGGCCAAAGCGCTGTCCGAGGCCTACATGGCCCTCCATCCCAACGTAACCATTAACGTCGAGAGCCGACCGGGGGGCACCGAAGGCGACAACATCGTCAAGACGCGCCTGGCCACCGGCGAAATGACCGACATCTTCTGGTACAACTCCGGCTCGTTGCTTCAGGCTCTAAATCCGTCCGATACGCTCGTTGACCTCTCGAAAGAGCCGTTCATTGCCAACATCGTCGAGTCGTTTCTCCCCACCGTCTCCCAGAATGGGGCAATCTTTGGTGTGCCGAGCCAGACGGCCATGGGCGGCGGTATCCTCTACAACAAAAAAATCTACGCCGACCTGGGCCTGAGCGTGCCCAAGACCTGGGCTGAATTTGAAGCCAACAACGAGAAGATCAAGGCGGCCGGTATCGCCCCGGTCATCGCTACTTACGGCGACACCTGGACTTCTCAACTGTTCGTTCTGGCGGACTACTACAATGTCCAGGCGGCCAACCCGAACTTCGCGGCGGACTACACCGGCAACAAGGCCAAATACGCCACCACCCCGGCGGCCATGGCCGGTTTCACCTACCTGAAAGAAGGCTTTGACAAGGAGTGGTGGCAAAAGGACTACGCGACCACCAAATTTGAACAAGGCTTGAAGCTGCTCGCTGACGGCGAGGGCGCCAATTACCCGATGCTGACCTTTGCGCTGTCAACGATTGCCACCAACTCACCCGACAAGGTGAAAGACATCGGCTTCTTTGCGCAGCCTGGCACGGATGCCGCGAAGAATGGCGCAACCATCTGGATGCCCGCCGCTACCTACATCCCGAAAACCACCAAGCACCTCCAGGAGGCCAAGGAGTTCCTGGGCTTCATTGCCTCAACTGCCGGCGTTGACGCGCTCAATAAAGCCGTCGCGCCCACAGGCCCGTATGTCATCAAAGGCGCGACGCTCCCCGACAGCGTCCTTCCGGCGGTGAAAGATGTCGCTGTGTACATTGATACCGGGAAATCCGCCCCCGCGCTGGAGTTCCTTTCCCCGGTAAAGGGGCCAACGCTCGAACAGCTCTGCGTGGCCGTCGGCACCGGCCAGATGACGCCCGAAGAGGCCGCCAAAGCCTACGACGAGGATGTGAAGAAGCAGGCACAGCAGTTGGGTCTGCCGGGCTGGTAAGATAAAAATGTCATTGCGAGGCCGCAGGCCGGAGCCGCGCAGTGTCCTCTCCGGGGTGGCGACTGCTTTGCCTGCGGCTCGCAGTGATGTGCCAATTATGTATGGAGTCCAAAAGCTATGCTTTTGGACTCCGGCAAAGGGGGTCGGGGGTGGTTCACCGGTCTTCAGTACTCAAGAAGCTCCTACCGATGAAAGCGAGGTTCTATGATATTGAGTGGACGGCCGCGAGCAGTCCTGCGCACCTATCCTAACTGGTTCTATCTTCCGGCAGCCCTGGTGTTCGGCGTCTTTTTTGTCGTGCCGACGGCGCTCGCCTTCTACTTCAGCCTGACCCGCTGGACGCTCTTCAGCGCCACGTTTATCGGCCTCGAAAATTACGTTACCTTCCTGAACGATCCCATGCTCATGACCGGGCTGGGCAACACTATCATCTATGCGGTGCTGACCAGCGGCCTCAAAGTCATCATCTCGCTGCCGCTGGCCATGCTGCTCACCTCGAACATCCACTTTAAGGGGCTGCTTCGCAGTATCATCTTCTTTCCGGTGCTGGTCAGCACCATCGCCGTGGGCATCACCTTCTCTACACTGATGCAGCCTTCGGTAGGGCTGATCAACACCAGCCTGGGCATTTTTGGGCTACCGAAGCCGGACTGGCTGGGCAACCCCAGCCTCGCCCTGTACTCGGTGGCGCTGGTGGATGTCTGGAAGGGCGTCGGCATTGCCACGGTGATATTTATGGCGGGCATCCTCTCAATCCCGCAGGATTATTTTGAAGCAGCCCGGTTGGAAGGGGGGCTTTGGGTCAAGTTCCGTTACGTCATCCTGCCCCTGGCCCGCAACGCCACCTTCACTGTCATCTTGCTTTCGTTTATCGGGGGGCTGCGCTCATTCGACCTGATTTGGGCGATGACTCGCGGTGGTCCCGGCTTTGCCTCCGATGTGCTGACCTCGGTGATTTACAAGGAGTACCAGGCCGGGTTTTATGGCCTGTCTACCGCCGGCAACATTGTCCTTTTCATTCTTGTTACCATCATTGTGTATCCGCTGATGCGCTTTTTCCAGCAAAGGGAGCTTGAGCTATGAGGACGCGCAAGCTCGTTGCCCGCGTGGGGACAGATGTGGCCGCTCTCGTCGCCATCGGCCTTGTCTTTGTGGTGCCTTTCATCTTTATCGTGCTGACGGCGGCCAAGACGCGCCAGGAGGCCGCCCTCTTCCAGTTCAGTTGGCCCAGCGAGTTTCAACTGTTCGAGAACATCCGCGAGGTCATGACCTATGGCGACAAGCGCATGCTCCTGGCCCTGTGGAACAGTACCCTCCTGACCATCGGCTCGGTAACGCTGATCGTCCTGCTCTCCGCCCTCGTCGCCTTTGTGATGCAGCGCCGCGCCGACAAGCTGGCCTCGGCGGTCAATTCGATCATGCTCGCCGGGCTGATCATCCCGCCGGCCGTGGTGCCAACCATCTTCCTGCTGCAGTGGCTGGGTCTTTACAAAACCCTCCTCGGCCTGATCATGGTCGAAGTCGCTTACACCATGCCCTTCGCCATCCTGATCTTCCGCACGTTCATGGCCTCCATTCCCAGGGAGTTGGATGAAGCCGCCATCATAGATGGTGCGTCGCCGCTGCGTGTTTTCTTTTTCGTCATTTTGCCGCTGCTGCGGCCGGCCATTGTGACGGTGGTCGTCACCTCATCTGTCACCATCTTCAACGACTTTGTCGGGCCGCTCTACTTCCTGCCCGGTGCGGAGAATGTCACCGCACCGCTGACGTTATTTAACTTCATCAGCCAGTTCAGCTCGCAGTGGAACCTGCTCTTCGCGGATGTGATCGTCATCACCATTATTCCCCTGATCGTATTTATCTTCTTCCAGAAGCAGCTCGTTTCGGGGATGATGGGCGGCGCGATCAAGGGGTGATCGGCAAGGTAGCAGGGTAGCAAGGTAGCAAGGTTGCAGGGTCGTCACAAGCACCACTCAGTAATGAAAATACCGTAGTCGAGGCATCCCTGTGCCTCAGCGAGTGGGCTAACCGACCAAGCGACTATTTTCAAAGGAGTCTTCATGAGCCTGACGGCGCACCAACGATTAATGACAATTCGGAGTCCAAAAGCTAAGCTTTTGGACTCCGAAAAGCTATTTACGAAGGAGTCGTCACGAACCTTTGGCACACCACCGATGATGAAAACATTTTTCTGGCTACTGGCTACTGACGACTGACTACTATTTTCAGAGGAGACTTCATGACCACAATCACTCAACTCAAATGCGAATATCGCTCCAACCCGCTGGGCATTGACATCCCCACGCCCCGGCTCAGTTGGCAGATACAAAGCGAGCGGCGGGGCGCACGGCAGACGGCCTATCGTATCCTGGCCGCCAGCGATCCTGACAAATTACGGGCCGGCCAGGCCGATTTGTGGGACAGCGGCAAAATCGAGTCGGACGAGTCGCTCCACATTCCTTACGCCGGCCAGAAATTAGAATCCCGCCAGCGAGTCCACTGGCAAGTGACCGTCTGGGATGAGACCGACCAGACCAGCGACAGCGAGCCGGCCTGGTTTGAAATGGGGCTGCTGCAGCGCAGCGACTGGCGAGGGGAATGGATCGGCGCGGCGCTGACCGGCGGGCCACGTACCACCATTCCCGCGCCTTTCCTGCGCCAATCCTTCCAACTGGAGGGCCAGGTAAAAACGGCGCGTTTGTACGTGACCGCCCTGGGCCTCTATGAGTGTTCGATCAACGGCCAGCCCGTCGGCGAGGATGTCTTGACCCCCGGCTGGACCGACTACCGCAAACGGGTGCAGTACCAGGTTTATGACGTCACCCCCCTGCTGCGCCAGGGGGAGAATGTCATCGGCGCTGTCCTCGGCGATGGCTGGGCGGTGGGCTACCTGGCCTGGCATCCCCGCCAGCAGTACTTCGACCGGCCCCGCCTGCTGGCTCAATTGGAAATGACCCTGGCTGACGGGCGTACCGTCATCGTGGCTACGGATCGCACCTGGAAGCACCAGTTCGGCCCTCTGCTGGAAAACGATCTGCTCATGGGTGAAGCCTACGACGCCCGCCTGGAACTGCATGGCTGGGACGCGCCGGGCTTCGACGACCGGCGCTGGCTGGGGGTGGAGCTTTTGGCCGATCCGGGCATGGCCCTGGTCGCCACCAACGGGCCAACCGTGCGCCGCATCCAGGAAATGCCGCCCATCGGCGAGCCGGTGGATAAAAGCGATGTCCAGACCCGCCGCTTCATCTTTGACCTGGGCCAGAATATGGTCGGCCGCGTCCGCTTCAAAGGCAGCGCCCCACCCGGCACAACCATCACCCTTCGTTTTGCCGAAGTGCTCAACCCTGATGGCACGCTTTACACCGCCAATCTGCGCACGGCGCGGGCCACCGACTACTACACTTTTAAAGGCGCGGGCGAGGAAAGTTGGGAGCCGAAATTTACCTTCCACGGCTTCCGCTACGTTGAACTGGTCGGCTACCCCGGCCCGGTCAGCCGCGACACCCTCACCGGCCTTGTCCTCCACTCCGAGATGGCCCCTACCGGCCACTTCGAGTGTTCAGACCCGCTGCTCAACCAGTTGCAGACCAACATCATCTGGGGGCAAAAGGGCAACTTTGTGGACATCCCCACCGACTGCCCGCAGCGCGACGAGCGGCTGGGCTGGACGGGCGACATCCAGGTTTTTGCCCGCACCGCCGCCTTTAACTTTGACGTGGCCGCTTTTCTGACCCGCTGGCTGCAGGATGTGGCCGACGCCCAAACCGAACAGGGGAGTATTCCGCCCGTTGTGCCCGGTGTAGACACCTCCTTTATGAGCGATGGCGGCCCGGCCTGGTCCGACGCCGCGGTGATCTGCCCCTGGACTCTCTACCTGTGTTACGGCGATAGGCGCATCCTGGAAAATAACTACGGGGTGATGAGCCGCTTCATGGATTTTATCATCGCCGCCAGCCCCGGCTACATCCGCTGCGCGCCCGAATACGAGGGCTGGCCCGGCTTTGGCGACTGGCTCTCGATCAACGCCAATACGCCCCGTGACCTGATCGGCACGGCCTTTTTGGCCTACGACGCCCACCTGATGGCCCAGATTGCCGCTGTGCTGGGGAAGACAGAAGATGCCGGGCGGTATCGCCGCCTCTTCTCCGATGTAAAAGCCGCCTTTGCCGCCCGCTATTTGAAAGGCAGCCAATTGCCCGTCAGCGCCGCGCCGCCCTCCGCGGTGCGGCAGCGCATGGACCGGGCCGATGCGATTTCGCGGGGCAACTTAAAAGCGGTGGATTACGGGCCGGTTGCCTCGGAAGTTTTCAACACCGACCTCTTCACCCCAACCCAAACCGCCTACGTTTTGGCCCTGCACTTTGATTTGCTGCCGGAGGCGCTGCGCCCCCTCGCCGTCGCCGAACTGGTGGCCGACATCGAACGGCGCGGCATGCACCTGTCCACCGGCTTTGTCGGCGCGCCTTATCTGCCCCACGTCCTCAGCGATAACGGCCGGCTCGACATCGCCTATGCCCTGCTCATCCAGACCACCTGGCCGTCGTGGCTCTATCCGGTTACGCAAGGGGCAACCACCATCTGGGAGCGCTGGGATGGCTGGACGGAGGAAAACGGTTTTCAAGACCCCGGCATGAACTCGTTCAACCATTACGCCTACGGTTCTATTGGGACCTGGCTTTACCGTACGGCCGCCGGCATCGAGCTTGACCCGGCCCGGCCCGGCTACAAACATATCATTCTGCGCCCCCAGCCCGGCGGCGGCCTAACCCACGCTGCCGGCAAACTCAAGACGCCTTATGGCGAGTTGGTTTCACAGTGGGGCATCAACAACGATACATTCGATTGGCAGGTGGTTGTGCCCCCTAACACCACCGCGACGGTCTATCTTCCGGCGCAGAACGGGGCCAAGATCACCCTCGATGGACAGGCCGTCGCCGGCCCGGTGCATGAAGTGGGGGCCGGTGAGTATCGTTTTGTGGTCAAAATGACCTGACGCCGTTCAGAACAATAGTTGCCTAATTGCAAACTAATTTCGGGTCTTCTCCTCCCTGTGACAATTTCTGTAGCTGAGTTTGATCACCCAGTTCCTGGAATAAATTGCGAGCGTCACACAGGTGTTCTTTTTTATTGGTGAGACGCCACAATTTGATATGAGCAACGGCTTCGCTCTCTAAATCCCCTATGCTTCGGGCGTTATCTAGCGCCTTTTGGTAGGTGTTTTGGGCCTCACCAGGCAAGAGCAGCCGGTCTAGCACCTCGCCATACCACAGGTGAATCGCCGGTGCGGCCTGGGTTTGGGCCAGCGGCTCAAGGAGCAGCCAGGCCTCGCCCAGAGGACTGAGACTGCTTTGTGGGAATATTTTTAGCCCGGCGTAGTAGACGCCCAGGGCAAAATTGCGGTCCTGATCAGTCAGTTCCTCAACCGACAAAATCTTGTTGCTTCCTGCCTCGATTTCTCGTCTTTCTGCTGCTGCAGCCAGGCGAAAGGCGGTTCCAGGGCTTTCATCATCATCGGATGAGACCTGGCTGTCATTATCCGTAACTTTTATGCGGTACTCTGTGCCTGTTGCCAGCGCCGGTTCGTCGGGGGGATAGGCCAGAGAATCGCCCTTTACATTTTCTCTTTTCCAAATTGGGTCTTCCTGATCCGGCTGCATTAACTCTACGGTATAACTACTGGCGCCTGTATCGTGCCAGCGCGCCGTGGGCCGGTCATTAAGCAGGAGAGTGTTACGAGGATACAGCAAATAAGGAATTGTTTTATTAATATCACGAGCGCCGGCTACGATAAACTGGGCCTCCCCATAACTCAAGATTCCCAGCTCAAATGGGCAGGGTACCTTATATTCGCCGGCCGGAATAAGCTTTACCTCAAGCTGGCTGCCCGCACACAAGACGCGTGCCTTACCCTGCACCCGGAGCAAGTCGGTGGGATAAAGAACCGTACCAAAAGCAACCGGACGGTATCCATTCCAGCCATCTCGACTCAGTTCGACAGGGCCGGTGGCGCTTAATAAAAAGTGAGGCCCCACCGCACCGGCAGGAGGGCTTGGGTCTGGGGCTGCCGGGATGGGTAGGAGTTCACCACAATGTGTCAGGAGTAATGAAAAGAAGACCATGATTACCATTACCAGTCTGTCCATCACCACACCTCATAACTTTACGGCGCGCCGAGCTTTTCTTGCACAAAATTCAGCCACTCATGCTGCGCCCAATTTTCTGGGTCAAGAAAGCGCTTCGTCTCCCGGTATTGGGCCTGGGCTTCTTCAAACTTTTCTTGCTGTTCATAAACCTGGGCCAGAAAGAAATGCGGAATGGGACTTCGCAGGAGGCCGGTGCGGGTCTCTTGTTCCTGAGTTCTTACCCGCGGCTCCAGAGATAGGGCTGCTTCAAGCGCCTCTTGAGCCTGCCGGTATTGTTCCTGACCAAAATAAGCCCACCCCAGGTTAGAGAGAAGATTATAGCGGGCTACCAGGGCGGCCTCAGGCTCAGAAGCTTGATTTTCTGGGCGCAGGCCAACCAGGGCGATGCGGGTGGCCTCCTTAAACTGGCCCTCCTCATTGTAAAGCTGGCTAAGGCCAGCATAGGCCGGGCCAAAGTCTCCGGCATGCGCGATGGCCTGGAGATACCACTGCCCGGCCTCTTCTAAGCGCCCGGTGCGGGCATAGAGAGCCGCCAGGTTGTGATACTGTACCACCTGGTCCTGGTCAAGAGCAACCGCCCGTCGAAAATACATCTCGGCGGCAGTTACATCGCCCGTAGATAGTTCGGCCAGGCCCCAGTTGTTCATTAGGGTGGCATATGCGGGCCGCACAAAAACCCAAATCAACCCCATCCCAACCGCCGCAACAAGAGCCATAGCGGCCATCGCTTCGGCCCAATACCGGGGCTTCACCCCCGACAGGAATTTAATTTTAGACAACCCCTTAAACAGCCAGGTGGCCAGTTCTCTACCCTGCTTGGTGAGCGGGCTGGCAGTCAAGAGCGCTGTCAGCAGAGTCCCGAAAATAGCACTCATATCGGGGACGCCTACCCAGAGACGCCTGATAATCTCAAGGGCCAGGGTGGTGGTGATGAGCAGCAGCAGGCCGGTAAGAAAGTTCCAGATCCAATCTTTTTCTTTAGCTTCTTCTTCCAAATACCACCACCAGCGCGACTTTGGCGGCGACAACGCCCGACGCCAGGCAGGTAGCGATTCCAGCAAATTGGGAGAAATCCGGCGCAGCTTCTGGTCGAGTTCCGTCAGCCTGGCTACCTGGTCTACCTCTGGTGTAGTGGCCTGCTTTTGGGCAGACTGGACGGCGTTGCGCGCCAGCAGAATAGAGAGCAGTAATTTTGGTTTGGCTGCGGGTGACTGAAGGTTATCCAACAAAGACCCATACCGCTCGACCGTTTCCGTAAATGACCGGGCTGATTGCGCCGGATTATTTATGGGCGCTGCCGGTGAGATTCCCAGCCAGCGGCGCAAAAAATTGCGTAATCGGTTAATCAAGGCTCCTCCTGCCCAACTCACGATGGCGCCGGTAAATGAAACTAATTACCCCCAGCAAACTCACAAGTATAATCAGGCCCAAACAATTGATATCAAACGTTCCCTCCTGTCCAGGGGCTGCGGCGGGACTGGTATTTGTTGGTTGAACGGTTAAAGTAGCCAGAACGGACGGCCCAAGCTCTCCAATCTGGCCCGGTTCTCCGCTCAATACAAAGGCTGCCCAGAATTTTGGGCTTGGATACCGGTCTCTGACTTCAAGTTGGGCCTGGCGCAGAGCAGCGGCTTTGCCCAGTCCATTATGGAGATGGGTGTAAAAGTGATCCATCAGCATGGCGGTCGCCCGGTCGTCCACTTTCCACAGACTGGCGATAATGCTGGGGGTGCCGGAAAAGAAAAAGGCGCGGGTTAAGCCAACCACTTCATCGCCAGGCGTAACACCCAGGCCTGTGCTTAAACCCGCCGTACCCAGGTGAGTATCACAGGCGCTGAGCACAACCAGGTCAGCGCCGTGCAAATCCAGCCCGTAGACCTCGGCAACCGTTAGCAGGCCGTCATTCTCGCTATCGGGAGCCAGGGCTAAAAAAGAATTAAGGGGCACATTTGGATCATACTTGCCATGAGCAGCCAAATGCAGCATCCCAATCTTGCCCGCCTGCTCGCGGAGCGCGCTCTCTGTGGCGGCTTCATTGATAAGCGGCTTCACGTCGTATAACTTGCCAATGGCGGTAACTTCTTGCTCGGCAAACGGCAGTTCATTAAATTGGCCAGACTCCGCTCCATAATTGGTCGCTTGTGCGTTAGCCAAAATGAGAGGGAGGGTCAATTTGTGTCCCCTATTTCCCTGGATGAAAGGTAAAACGCTGGCGCTGGGAAGGAGGGTGATGACGTGGTGGTCAATCAAATAGTGTTCGCCATCCGTCAGGGCGGCAAAGGGTAGGTAATGCAGCGTGCCGTGGGGAATAATGATAAGGTGAGGCGTGGTGAGTTTGTCTTTGAGGGGTTCAATCAGCCAGTTATAAAGCGCAATGGCGCTGTCTGGGTGCGCGATGTTGATATTTGGAAAGCTGCGGAGGGCTTTAATTTGCCTGACCAATTCCTGATGGCTGACATCCATAGCTGAAACACTGAAGCTGCTCTGCGTTATCAGAAAGGCGAGCACTTTATCCTCTAGTGCGTAGTAGGAAATGAGGGTGGTATTTTTATCCAACCATGCTTGAACTTGGGCTACGGTAAGGACATGCCCGGCCGGCTGATTCGCCAGGTTGGCGGAGTGAGCACTGCGGGTTTCAATTGTGTTCAAAATGGCCGCATAACCCTCTTGATCCAGCAAGCGGTTTACCTTGTCATCACCTAACTGCACCTGACCGGTAACCAATGAGTCGAGAAAGGCCCGGGCCCGGGCGCGTTCGCTGACAAAAAATGCTTCGGCCGGTTGGTTTTGTTGGTAATACAGTTCAATGGCGTCATCATAGAGCATAAAATAGCGACCAATAAAACCGGCTTTACCGGCTTCGCTGCCAGCGTTGGCGCGTATCGCCTCAAACCTATCCATCGCCAGAGAGTAATTAGCCAACGCCTCGTCGTAGCGCCCCTGAGCCTTGTAAACGGCAGCTTTACTGCTAAGGATGCTGCCCTGGCGATCTGGCAGCTTTGCCGCCTGGACAATTTCTAGCGCCTGGTCAAGTTTTTCCAGGGCCTCGTCATAACGCTTCAGGCGGTTGTAAGTCCGGCCGAGGCCGGACAGCGCCGCACTCTCAACCCCACGGGTTTTCTCTTGCCGGGCAATCTGCAGCGATTCTCCATAGTATTTCAAGGCCGCCGTATAATCGCCCTGGTATTCGTACACAGCCGCAATATTGTTGAGCGTGTTACCCTCAGCTTTACGGTCGTTCAACTTGTGTTGGATTGCCAATGCCCGCTGGTAAACCCGGATTGCTTCCTCATATCGCTGCTGGCGGCGGTAGATTTCGCCCTGGTTGTTGAGGGCTACGGCTACCCCACGCGGGTCTGCCAGCCGCTCTCTAATAGCCAGCACCCGCTCCAGGCTTTTCAAGGCGTCATCATAACGCCATTGATCAAGATAGATGGTGGCAATACCATTCAAGGCGGCGCTCTCGCCGTCAAGGTTTTTCTCGGTCTTGGCAATCTCTAGGCTGCTTTTAAATAGCTCCATTGCATCACCCAGCCGGCCCTGCTCCAGGTAAACGGCCCCCAGGTTATTGAGAACCTCACCTTCACCCAAGCGATACGGTACCGCCTGAAAGCAGACCAGGGCGGACCGGAACTGTTCTAAAGCTTTGGAGTAGTTGTCTTGACCGTAAAACACGATTCCTGCGTAATTTTGCTCTTGACAGGGCGCTGCTCGCCGGTCGTTAGCGGTAAGGTGCAGCTCATACGGTGCTGAAACGTCCAGGTAATTCTTAAAAAGCACCATAGCACCCTGGCAGTCTCGCAGGAGTGCGGTATACATGCCGCGGGCAAGGTGAAACGTGCGTGCTTCACCCGGTGAGATAAGCTCTCCCTGGAGTCTTTCAACGTGCTGATTGGTTTGCCAGACCGGCGAGAGGTAAACATTGCAGATTGGCCGGTCAATCTCGTTGATAATGGTAAAGGGCAGGGTTGGCTCTGGCTGGGACGTTCCGGGATTCTGGGGGGCAGAACCGGCGCACAAAACCGGTGATAGGCTGACAAGTAAAACCGCCAGTATGAGCGTCTGGAGATACTCCTTAGCAGGCATGGCCTGTCTCCTTGAAATATAGCTCACAGGGCCTTCTATCTAAGTGTTCATAACCACCCGGCTGGCTATTGAAGCACCAGGTCCAAGCTTCGGTCCTGGCTCGACATCAGGTAAGCCCAAACCGTTTTCTGGGAGATATCCGGAAGGTACTGAGCCGGAAGCGTGAGCCTGATAGATGAGGGGGACAGGTTGGCAACGGAGCCAGAATACAGAGTTTGCTCAAAGTGCCCGTTGGCGTCCGAGTCTCTTGCCAGCGTAAACGCGGTCGCGCTGAAGCGGATCATGTCCTGGTTGAGGCCAGACAGATAGATAAAGTTACCTTCATCCCGTATCACCTGGTCGGCATAGAAATCAAGGGTGATAACGACTGTATTACCATTGTAACTGATCGCCAATCGCCGCAAATCAGGCGCCTGCCCTTCTGCTTCGTCGTCTACAGCATATTCAAAGACGCTGCCCTGTCCGCCCTGGGTTCCACAAGCGCAGACCCGGTTTCGTCCCGGTGTAGGCGTGGTTGCTGAGGCCGTTGTGGGCTGCTTGTCCCAATATCCAAAGTAGTTGCCGCTGGTGTTTTGGATTACAAAACACCCAATTCCGCCCTGGGTAGTTTCAAAAAAGTTGTCAATGGGAAGTTGTAACGCCTGGAGAACTTCCCGGCATTTGTCAGACGAGCCATCTGAACCGGCATACATCCGGGTTGCCTCGTCATACCCACCATGAGCAACGCACACCGAATCACAGGGGGCGCTATCCCCACCCAAATACCAACAGAAGCCGGCTACCGCCACACCCTCACACACGGCTGCAGCGGCGTCTCCTGGAGAGGGAGGGGATTCCTGTGGCCCACCAGTGTATTGACCAGGCCCGTTGATCCCAAGCGAGTTTCCCGGCCCATCAAGAACAATCTGAACCTGATCAAAGAAGTTTGAGCCAATGACAGCATCACTACCCCTGGAAATCTTATTCGCCTGCCAACAGACGGCAGCATGATTGATTTGATAGAAACCACCCTCACCCCGCATGACGACTGAGGCGATGATATAGCCGTTATTTGTGCCCCCAAAGCAGTTAAAGCTACCGGCCGAGAATGGCAGGCCCAGGGTGGCGGCAACCCTATCATTGATCAGCGTCAAAGTAGTCCCGGTGTCAAATAGAAAGTTGAACCCGCCTGGCTGATCAGAAACCATATTACTGCCTTGCTGAAACGTAACATTCCGCAGCCAATAACGACTTCCGGGGGTCGCAGCATCAGTACTGACCGGCTCACCAACAGGCTCTAAATTCAGCTTTACATTGGGGGCAGGTATTTCTGGATCGCCTGGCCAAAAGAAGTCGGTGTAAGGGCCTTTAACTCCGGTCCGAGAGTCGGTAACCATATTGGCATAATCAATCTGAGCCACAATCTGATTGATCACCGGAGCGCCAATTAACGAAACATTAACCTCCTCCGGCTTAACCGTGATGTTGCCCACCTCGATTTGTGGCCCATTAGCTGAACTGGGGCTACCTATCGGAATGCTGCCATTGGGTTGGCGCATATTCAGGCCATTTAAGCGTAGGTTGACAGTACTAAAGCCGGCCAGTTTGAGATACTCCGTATCGCTATGTTCCCAGTTGGGGCCTCCTTTCCAATTGGGAGGAAACATGTTGCTAATCCTTACTTTGGTAGACCCGGAGTCATAGAGTCCAAACAGGGAATAGGCCCCTTCGCCCAGGGGATAAATATCCTCCCCAGAGGGTTCGGTTAAAGCATAGAAGATAACCGGCAAAGGCCCTTCAACATGTCCCAAGCCATCAACATTGATCTGGTAGACTGCCCCCCCACCAGGGCTTGCTTGCCGCGCCGCCGCAACGGTATTCAGGTGTTCCACAATTTCCGGCTGATTGGGCTGCAATTCGATTGCCTGCTGCAAAATGGAAAAAGCATCGTCAAGCATGCCGCGCTTAAAATACACCCAGCCCAGGGTATCGAGATAAATTGCTCGGTTTTGACCATCTCCTTCTAACTCCAGGGCCTTCAGGGCAAGGTCCGTAGCCTGCAATAGATTCTCTTCCAGGGCATCGGCGTAAAGATAGGCCAGGTTGTTATAGGCAACGGCATACTGCGGGTCAAGCTTGATAACCTGCTCGTAATCGGCTATGGCGGCGTTGTAGCTGCTTGCCAGGTGATAGGCATGACCACGGCCAAAGTAGGCCGAGACATAGGCAGGATCCAGGTCAATCGCCCGGCTGTAGGCTTCGATTGCCTTGTCGTAATCCCCCTCGATCAGGTAATAATTACCCCAGCGGTAATAGGTTTCAGCATCCTCTGCTTGCTGCTGAAGCGGCGTTCTCTCAAGCGGTGAGGCTCCACCTTGAAATCCTGCCAAGATCAGGATGCTCATTAGAAAAAGATAGCCCCAAAACTTTTTCTTGCTAAACATTTTATTGTTCTCCTTTATCCTCCTGATAATCTGATGCTGTGGTTTCTATCTTGTAGATAAATTATCTTATTCGTAGTATATTCGATGAGCGTTTTAAAAACGTTTCGTGGGATATTTAGCCGGGGGCTTTTGGTACACTCCGGCAAGCAAATTTAGTAATATATTTGAAAGGCTGAAGGGTTAGATAGAAAGGGGTAAATATTGGGGGGGATAAAGTACCGGCCGGCTTCAGGTCAGCGCCTCAAGCAGCAGCCTGGCCTCGCTTAGATCGGCGGTGTCAAAGCCTTCGCTGAACCAGGCGTAAATATCGGCCAGCGCCCGGCGGGCCGGCTCTGGTTTGCCCTGGCGCTGCCACAGACGGCTCAAGCTTACGGTGGCCCGCAGTTCTAATGATTTGACCTGCTGGCGGTGAGCCATTTCGCGGGCCTGGCGCAGCCAGGCTTCGGCCTGCGCCTCGTCTGGCTCAGCCTGCTTTAAGAGCAACTCCCCTTTGAGCCGCAGCAGTTCGGCGGCGTAAAAATCCTCGCCCGTGCTTTTGACCAACTCCAGGGCATGATCTATGGTCGCCAGCCCTGCCGGGTACGCTCCGGCGCAGCCATAGGTTTCAGCCAACAAGGCCAGGTGAAAGGTGCTCCACATCCTGGTGCCGGCTGCCTGCCAGGCGTCCAATCCCCGGTGCACCTGCTCGCTGCCTTCTCCGGCCTGCTTCTGAACGGCCAGCGCCCAGCCCAGCATCATATGGCCCACCGCCGACCACAGCAGAAAGCCGTGCTCGGTTGAAAATGAGATGGTGGCCGCCGCCCACTCCTGGGCGGCCCGAACCTCCCGGCGAAAGACAGAAGTGATGCTGGCAAAACACAAAGCATAGCCCAGGCTGAAGGGGTGGCACAAGCCCTGGGCCAGGTGCAGCGCCTCACGGCTGCTTGCCAGGGCTTGGTTTGGGTAGCCCAACAGCCACTGCGCTGCTGACAGGTGGGCCAGACAAGCCACTCCCGGATCTTGACCAAAGGTAAACGCATGGGAAGCATGCCTGGCAGGATCATAGAGTGAGGCCCCCTGTTCAAAGTAGCGGCGCGCCGTTACCCGTGAGCCGCTCAGGAAGGCATTGAGGCCCAGAGCCATATGCGCCTCCAGCAGGAGGGCCGGGTCTTGCTGCTGTGTGGCCCAATCGAACAGTTGGTTGGCCAGTTCAGCCGCCGTTTTGAAATCCGCCTGGGCATAATAATAAGCACCCAACCCCCACAGCACCCGGAAAAGCTGCGGAGTCTGCGCAACCTGCTGCAGCAGTTGCAGAGCGCAACCATAAATCTGTTTCACCTCGGCGGCGGCATAGCCCTGGGTGGC